>WFMC01000014.1 GCA_009177205.1 Bacteroidales bacterium | reverse complement strand
CTTCCCATCTTCCGGAAGGGGAGACACTCTACACCGGAGTCAAGAAACTGGAAATAATACCGACCGACAAAGAGAAATTGCCCGAAGGGATGTTGAGCAGCGTCAAAAGTGCCATTAATGTTCCTCCCAATAACCCGATGCCTTTCATGTCGCCATATATGCGCACTCCGTTTCCCATTAAATTATGGATATATAATAATTATGGCGATTCCGCCAAAGGATTAAAGGGTTGGCTGTATAAGCATTTTTCAGAGCCGCCCGTATTAATCTCCGATGTCCGTCCGGAAGTCAGAACCGATATGATTGAGGAGATTCTGGATAATAACGGATATTTCGGTTCGACTGCTACTTACGATTTATTGTATAATAAGAAGGATCCGAAGAAGGCAAAGATTTTATATAATGTGAGGGTTTCAAGCCCTTACAGATTGGATTCGATTATCTATATAAATAATAAAAACTGCGCTCTTTGCAATTTCATAGACTCTCTTGCCCGCAAGAGTGATTATTTGAAAAAGGGTGAAATATTTTGTGTAGACTCCCTTACGACGGAGCGTGTCAGAATAGCCAACAGGTTGCGCAATAAGGGTTATTATTATTTCCGCCCGGAATATATAGAGTATGATGCAGATTCGCTATTAAATCCTCATCATATCGCTTTGAGATTGAGATTGGCATCCAACATTCCGGAAATAGCAAAATTAGCATTCAAGGTTGGGGATATAACTACGGTGTTAAATCGTCAGAGCAAACGCAATCCCGGAACTCCCGATACACTTGAAACTAAGAAGGGAAAATTGATTGTTATGCGCCCTCAGAAGTTGCGTAAAAATATGATTCCGAGTTGCATAACTTTCAGAGAAGGTAAGCTTTTCAGTGTGCGCGACATGGATCGCACACAGACCCGATTGTCGCGTTTGGGTATTTTCGGTAGTATTCAGATTCAACCGTATCCGGAAGACACAACGGCTTCCAATCCTCGGTTGGGAGTGTTGATTACTTGCCAATACGACCGACCTATGGAGGCTACGATTGAAGTGAATGCAACCTCTAAGAGTAATTCCTATCTTGGACCGGGAATAATTCTGGGTCTGACACATCACAATCTTTTCGGGGGTGCGGAAAAATTTACTTTGCAATTGACGGGAGCGTATGAATGGCAAACCGGCAAAGGTAACAAATCGAGTGTTTTCAATAGTTATGAATTTGGACTCACTGCCTCTCTGGCATTCCCGCGTCTGTTGGCGCCCTCCTTTATCCGCAGGCGTAATAAAGAATTGAATTGGACCACGGTAAGTCTTGGTGCAGATTTACTAAACCGACCACACTATTTCAGAATGGCTGAGTTTAACGTGGGATTATCTTACGAATGGAGGTCAACCCGGAATTCGCTAAATCAATTCACGCCATTCAAACTAACATATACAAAACTGCTGAATACAACTCACGATTTTGATTCCATAATGGCAAAGAATCCTGCCGTGGCTCTCAGTTTTAAGAATCAATTTATTCCCCAGTTGAGTTATACTTACACATTGGATAAATTTCTGGAGCGTGAAAGAATCAATGGCATCAATTTCACAGCACAATTCACTGAGGCGGGCAATATTTTTGACGGCATTTATAGATTGTGTGGCGTAAAAGGGGAAAAGTTGCTTTTCGGCACTCCCTTCTCTCAATTTGTAAAAGGTCAATTGCAATTGGTCTATAACAGAAGATTGGTGAGAGGTTCCGAGCAGTGGCTCGTATCGCGCATTTTGATTGGAGCGGAACATGCCTACGGAAATTCATCTGAAGTGCCATATTCCGAGCAGTTCTATATCGGAGGTGCCAATTCAATCAGGGCATTTACCGTAAGATCCATAGGTCCGGGAAGCTACCGCCCGCCTAAAGATCTGCAAAACGGATATTTCGACCAGACGGGTACGTTTAAATTGGAGTTGAATTCCGAGTATAGATTCCCGATAGTCAGCATTCTGCACGGAGCGGCGTTCGTAGACGCGGGAAATATCTGGCTGCTCGAGAATGATCCGTTGCGACCCGGCGGAAAATTGAATGGCAAGAGCTTCTTAAAAGATATTGCTTTGGGCACCGGCGTCGGCTTGCGCGTGGACATCGGAATGATGGTTATACGCGGCGATTTAGGCTACGGCCTCCACACACCCTACACTAATGGCACGGGTCATTACTTCAACGTAGCGTTTAAGAAGGCTTTTGCATTCCANCTGGNGATTGGCTATCCCTTCTGATAAGANAATCGCAATATGNGCGCACAAGGTTTTTCTNCACGTGAAAGGAATGGCATAATTTCATTAGCTATTATAGTAGTAGTGTGTCTGGCTATCGGNTTTTTAGNAGATAACTTACGGAGTTGTGGCAGAATCGATAATGATAAAGTTGTGTTTGATTCCGATTCTCCTACAGTTGAAGATTCATTTACAGGAATGGAAAGTGAAAAATTCAAGAATAGCGAAAGCCGGAAGAACGGGAAGAGATCTGGAGTTTCAAAATCTAAAGACTCATCTGCAAAGATAGGGAAGANACGAAAAAAGAAGANGTCTTCAAAAATAAAGACCNCTGAAACNAAAAATAAGAATACATCNTCTAATTCATCAAGAAGGAATCTTCGGGATGAAGAAATACCTTCGGAATAAGCAAATTTATTTTAAGAATTCAAATTGTCATTTTTTTGTCAACCTCTTTTTTGACAAATCTCAAACTATTGCGAGAGGTATTACCGGTTGGCGCGTTTTCTTTCCAATTCATCAAGAATTATTTTGCGTAGACGAATATGATTAGGAGTAACTTCCACATATTCATCCTCCTTGATATATTCCAGTGCCTCTTCAAGGGAGAATACCACGGGAGGCACTATTTTAGCCTTGTCGTCTGCGCCGGAAGCACGCATATTAGTCAATTTCTTAGATTTAGTTACGTTGACTACAATGTCATTCTCTTTTGCATTCTCTCCTACAACCTGACCGGCATAGACTTCATCTTGAGGGAAAATGAAGAAGCGACCTCTGTCTTGCAATTTGTCGATAGCNTNGGCATANGCTGTGCCTGATTCCATNGCGATAANAGANCCGTTGGTTNGACNNTNAATATCACCTTTCCACGGNTGATATTCCAGAAANCGATGCNCCATAATGGCTTCTCCGGCAGTGGCNGTGAGAATATTGTTTCTCAACCCGATGATGCCGCGGGAGGGTATGGTAAATTCGATATTGATCCGGTCGTTCTGAGTCTCCATGGATATGATATCCCCTTTTCTGCGGGTTACCATATCAATCACTCTTGAGGAATATTCTTCCGGCACATTAATGGTGAGGGTTTCCACCGGTTCGCACTTGATTCCGTTAATCTCTTTAATGATAACCTGCGGCTGTCCGACTTGCAGTTCATAACCCTCGCGTCGCATAGTTTCAATAAGGATTGACAAGTGGAGAACACCTCTGCCATATACAATCCATTTGTCTTCATTTTCTCCGCGTTCCACTCTAAGGGCGAGGTTGCGGTCGAGTTCCTTTGTAAGGCGATCAGCAATATGGCGGGAAGTAACATATTTACCGTCTTTGCCGAAGAAGGGAGAGTCGTTAATGGTGAAAGTCATTGACATAGTGGGCTCATCAATGGCAATACGCGGCAGGGGCTCAGGATTTTCAATTGTTGAAATAGTGTCGCCAATTTCAAACTCGTCAAGACCGACGATAGCGCATATATCTCCTGAAGATACTTCACTTACTTTCTTTCTTCCCATTCCTTCGAATGTGTGAAGCTCTTTAATTCGTTGCTTTGTGACTGAGCCATCTTTTTTACAAAGGCTGACATCCATACCCTCTTTGAGCGTGCCACGATGTACACGTCCAATTGCAATTCTGCCCACATAATTGCTATAGTCTAAAGATGTAATCAGCATTTGCGGGTCACCTTCCAATTGCTTTGGAGCAGGGATATATTCGATTATAGCATCTAAAACAGGGGTAATATCCTCTGTCGGTTTTTTCCAATCGGTTGACATCCAGTTTTGCTTGGCTGAGCCATAGATGGTCGGGAAATCCAATTGGTCTTCGGTGGCATTGAGGTTAAACATAAGGTCAAATACCATTTCGTTAACCTCATCGGGACGGCAATTCGGCTTATCTACTTTATTTACGACCACAACAGGTTTGAGTCCCATTTGAATAGCCTTTTGCAAGACGAAACGAGTTNNGNNCATTGGTCCTTNAAACGCGTCAACCAGAAGCAGACATCNATCCGCCATATTAAGAACGNGTTCCACCTCTCCACCGAAGTCGGCGTGTCCGGGGGTGTCGATGATGTTGATTTTTGTCCCTTTATAATTAATGGAAACGTTTTTGGAAAGAATTGTTATGCCTCTTTCGCGTTCCAGATCATTATTATCAAGAATTAGTTCGCCGGCTGATTGATTTTCACGAAAAAGATGACCGGCGAGAAGCATTTTGTCAACTAATGTTGTTTTGCCATGGTCAACATGGGCAATAATAGCAATATTGCGTATGTCTTGCATAAAAGTGATTACTTTGAAACTGAGTGCAAAATTACAAAAAAATGCCGAAAAACCTGCTATAAAACACAAAAAATCANCGATTCCTTAAGATAAATGAAATAGCANGGTAGTATAATTGTGACCGACTAATCTGAGCGTGATGCAAATTATCTTTTCCTAATATCTTTTANTGAAATTCATCTAATAATTAAAAATAGAATGAGGTTACCTTTGGGGAGGCAACCTNATTTTATCTTGAATTGAAAAAAATTAAATTCTNCTTTTATTATGATTTATCTTTGGGGTAATGATATGACCTGTTGAGAAAATCAAAAGTCAGAGTCGAAGCTTGATGCTCTTGTCGGCAACACGGAGGAGATAGATTCCGCGATTTGCGAGAGTAAGATTTCCTGAGTGATTGTGAGCAACTGTCAATCCGTCGACAGAATATACATCGTAGACTACACTGTTGTCTGCAGGAATGATAGTATTTCCTTCAACTCGGAAAGTTGAATCTGCTGAATCGCTGATAATGTCTTCAACTCCTGAAACCGGAAGCTTCTCAATATTAAATGCCACCTCATTTGAGCGTGCACCTGCTACACCCTCTTTCTTAGGAGTAACGTATGCCACATATTCCTGACCGGGTTTTAATCCGCGCACAGCTGCGCTGTTGGTTCCGAGCATTTCTATTTCAGCCGATTCCGCTTTTGAATCATTGCTCTCTTTGCAGAAAGTCAATTTAATGTCATCGAGGCATACATAGAGTTGGGTGGATTTAAAATTATACATGAATTTCAATCCATATACGTCTGCTGGAAGATTCAGGGTGTAATCTTTGCCCGGGAAGGGTACATCGTCAATCTCTTTCCAAAGACTCCAGTTGCCGGCTTTGTCGGCAGTCCATATATTCAATGTGCAAAGATTGTCATCATATTTCTTGCGGCGGGTGGCTTTGAACGAAACTTCGTCAATGCAATCATCATAAAGAGATGTCTGCAGATAATGTTCGGTTGAGGCAAATTTGTAAGATGGAGTTGCAGCACCGGCATAATCTGCGGTATTGAAATAAGCTCCTTTAGCGCTCCAACCTTGTGGAAGGGTGTTGCCGGTGAAATCGCAATTCACCACATCTTCTGTTTGTTGACCCTTCACACGATTTACTATTGAGAGTTCATAATCGTCAGCACCTTCAATCGTATCCCAGTAAGCTACAACCACATCATCCGCTTTTTCAAGATAAAGGTTGGCTGCGGCATTGTCAAAATCAGAAGCATCCACTGTGTTGGCAGTGAGNGGAGAAATCATGCGGGAAGCATTATTCTCTCCGGCGGCATACACCATTATTGAATAGTTAAGATTCGGTTTCAACCCTTCAATAGTGCAGGAGCAGAGTTCGCTGTCCTCATCATCAAGCATGACAGGGAGATAACAATATCCTTCCACATAATCTGAATATTTAAGAGTCTGACCTTGATATGCGTTGGTGGGGAAGACTGAGATGAAATATTTTTCAGCACCTTTGACAGCAGGCCATTCTATTGTTATGGACTCCGCGGAGACTGCTGCAACGCTGGGTTCGGGTTTTGCCAATTCCGAATCGGGCATTGTCTTGCCGTCAGCGGAAGTAACAATAAATTCAGTTGTGCTGTCGAAGTTATGGCGGATTTCAGACAGCTCGAAGCCTACACTCTTGTTGCTCCAGTCTTTAAAAGCGGGAGTAATGGTTGAGGTGTATTCGCAGATTCCTTCCGTGCCGGGGAAAGTATCTCCGGAGCGTGTTGAAGAAGTCTTGTCATTATCGGCTTCTATTAAATCTATGCATTGATGATACTGATTGTTGTTGACTTTACCTGCGTTCCATACGTTAAGGTCAAAATCAATGTGCCATACGAGCAAGCCGTGCCCCTCAAGATATTGGTCATAGAACGTATTGCCGCGATTTTCCAACAAGAAATATTCGTAATCATTATTGGATGAATTANCCTTATANCCGAAAGGATGTGCTTNGAGAGGGAGCATTGTGANNTTGNCGCCTNNGGTGNGGGTTNCGGGTTTCATCNATTNCAATCNANATCTTTCGTAAACTNNAAAAGTGNCGGGAGATTNANGATTGTTGTNATAATCTCCTGCATCCATACAGTCAAAAGAGCCGGGAGAGAAGCATTTTGAGGGTTGACCGTTGTTGTTTTCAGTGTCATAAAGGTCAGGTAAGCCGAGCACGTGGGCAAATTCATGGCAGAATGTGCCTATTCCGGTGAGACGCTTGTCTGAGCCGATTTCCGCAGAAGTTGCATATCGGTTTATCAACACTCCATCATGTTCTACCGGAGCTCCGATAGCTGAAGTCAAAGTGAAAGCGTGAGGCCAGATGGTCTTTTTTGTATCTCCACCTGTAGTGGCTCCTTGTCCGGCATGGAAGAAATAGATAAAGTCTACATATCCATCCTTGTTTGAGTCATATTCGGAAAATTCAATTTCACCGTCGATTGCAGCCACGGCTTCTTCCACCATGCGTCCCGGTTGATAACAAGTGACAGGTTTCCCGGACTCCGGATAGATATATGTGTCATTTGGGTCAGACACGACATATTGCTCCTCTTTCTTGCTGAGGGTAATGGGACCGACAACATTGAAAATGGGGTTGAACAATCCGTTGGAGATGGTGCGGTAATATGCATTGGCAGAGCCTGCGGCATTCTGATAAGTATAAGAATCGCTATTCAGCATCTGGTCGATAAGCGATTTCGGGTCACCTTTCCCTTGCGAAAATTTAACGTCTTGAAACTCAACGAGCACCACGAGCACTTTGTAGTTTCCTTCAGTAGTGACTTCGCGCAAGTTGTGGCCGTCATAATTATCATATTTGGTATCCTCAAGTTTCGGACCCCTCATGATCTGACGCTTTTTGGATTCGCCAACGGGAAGATATTCAATTTGAGACTTTGGAAGTCCGCTGAAGCAATGCACATCACCGGGACGCACACTTGGCATCGACACTTCCTGAGCGTTAGCCGGAAAGGCGCAAACAGAGGTTGCAACCATTGTCAAACCGGCGAAAGTGGAGAATAAATGTTTCATATCGGATTGGTAGAAATTTAATTATCTTTAGTCTTTGACCGAGCAATAACCTGTTGGTTTAATATCGGCATTTTGGGCGAAATATCAGTACACTTTATATATATTTAACTGAAACTTCATTACACAAAGGTAATTAAATTAACGTACAATCCCAAATAAAATTATAGCATTAAATTAACTTTTATCATTTTTTAGCATATTAAGAATGTAGAATAACTAAAAGTATTATCTTTGTAGAAGATATTTGTCTGTATGAAAGAAAAGCAGCCGCTAACAATACGCGTCGGTACTCGATTGATGGATTTGTCATCGCCTAAGATAATGGCGATTGTCAATGCCACTCCGGATTCTTTCTTTTCGGAGAGCAGACTTATGGATGCTTCCGCGAAGAGAGATAAAAGGGTTATTTCGCAAAATGTTAAAGAGAGGGTGCATAAGGTGCTGGAAGAAGGAGCGGATATAATTGATATCGGAGCTTATAGCACCCGACCCGGTTGCACCGACATTTCTCCTGAGGAGGAGTGGGAAAGATTAAATTACGCACTCAAAGGCGCAAGAGAAGCCGGCGGCGAGGAGTTGATAATATCCGTTGATACTTTCAGAGCCGAAATTGCCCGAAGATGTGTCGAAGAATGGGGAGTAGGGATTATAAATGACATAGGGGGAGGAACGCTGGATGATAAAATGTTTTCCACGGTGGCTCAGCTTAAAGTGGCATACGTGCTGATGCATATAAAGGGTACTCCGCAGACAATGACTCAATTCGCCGGGGAATATAATGATGTAACGCGCGAAGTGATTCAGGATTTGGCTTTTAAGGCAGACACACTTCATTCTTTAGGAGTTGCAGACGTTATTCTTGACCCGGGATTCGGTTTTGCAAAGGATTTAAAGGAGAATTTTCAATTACTCTCGGAATTGAATGAATTTGCAAGAATAGGCTTACCGATTCTTTGCGGACTATCAAGAAAGAGTATGATTTGGAAGGCTCTCGGAATCACTCCAAATGAAGCACTTAACGGCACCACTGCCCTCAATATGATGGCGTTGATGAATGGAGCGAATATTTTGAGAGTACATGATGTGAAAGAGGCAAAGGAGTGTAAAATGCTCTATGAAGAGTTGAGAAAAAGTCAGGAATTGAATTATTGACTTTTATTAAAGCAAATTGGAATTTAAGATATTATGTTGGATTTCGGAATTAAAGATATAATAGACATTCTGCTGGTTGCCACACTTCTATATTATGTTTACAGGCTTATGAAACGTAGCGGCTCATTGAGTCTGTTTTATGGAGTGTTGCTGTTTACGGTTATCTGGGTGGTTGCCTCTCAAATATTGGATATGCGGCTCACGGGGACTATACTAGACAAGTTTATGAGTATTGGTGTTATAATACTCGTGATTTTGTTTCAGAATCAGATAAAGCGATTTCTCATTGATATAGGTTCTCACAGGAAATGGACTCATTTGTCGAAACTTTTCAGGCATGGAAATGTGAGAGATGAAAAGGAAGATCATCAGCAAGTAATGCAATTTGTGTATGCCTGCATGTCAATGTCAAAATCAAAGACGGGTGCCCTGATTGTTTTTCAGCGCAAAATTCCTTTGACAGATTATGAAAAGACGGGGGATATTATTGATGCGGATATCAATACCCGATTGATAGAGAACATATTTTTTAAGAATTCACCTTTACATGACGGAGCAATGATTGTTGCCGACCACCGAATAAAATCTGTAGGTTGCATCCTGCCGGTGAGTCATGACATGAATATTTCAAAGTCCTTGGGCTTGCGCCATAGAGCAGCCTTGGGGATGAGTCAGGTCACTGATGCCGTGTGTGTGATTGTGAGTGAAGAGACAGGAAATATTTCAGTTGCCCGCGACGGCGAATTGAAGTTAAAGGTTTCTCCCATAGACTTGGAAAATATCCTTGCCGGGATTTAGGGAGTATAAAAATATACGGATACCATATAAAAGAGGATGTTTCCGTATATTAGCGGAAACATCCTCTTTTATATGGTCTATAATTGATTAGACGAGAGTTGCAACTATATCTTCGTCTTCAGTTGTAAGAACGATTTTGCCTTCACGACCAAGCCAACCGAAAGCAGCCATCAATTCATCTTTTTTCAATTTGGTTGCTTTTTTAATTTGTTTCAAGCCAAGCGTATGAGTATCGCTTACTTCAAGGGCTTTGTAAACTTCACCAGCCCATGTGCCAATTGATTCAATATTCATTTCTTTAATTTTTAAGTTAAACATGAATTGTCTTTTTATTAATAACATTTGTGGAAGTCATCATTAAAGAAGACAATAATTTAAATGATTGTTTTTGATAATGCCTCTTGAAAAATATAAGAGGGCGCAAAAGAGCTCTAAAAAATCTATATTTTTGCAAATTTAATAATAATCCTCATTCTTTGCAAATTATGACAGTTTTTTTGACCAAATTTGATAAAAATGCGCAGGATCTATATTATTTTTGCATAAATTTTTATAAATCAATTTTAAACTCAAAAGCTNTATAATTTAACAAATNCTCTTTTNTATTTGTTTAAAAAAAATATGAATTTAATGAACCTCAATATTTAATATGGCAAAGAAAAGCGGAAATATAAAGTCTAAATTAATTGAAATAGCTCCTCTTGTCGGACGTGTCATAAAAAATACCGGCAGCAGTTATCTCGTTCGTCTTGAAGACGGGAGCGAGCAGAGTTGCAAAATCAAGGGCAGTTTCCGCATAAAGGGTATCCGCACCACAAATCCGGTGGCGGTAGGGNATATGGTAGAAATTTCTCAACGCGANGACGAAACGCANTACATTACTTCCATCTTACCCCGAAAAAATTATATCATTCGNCGCGCGAGCAACCTTTCAAAGGAGAGCCATATATTGGGTTCAAATATAGATTTGGCAATTTTGGTTATTTCATNAGTGANTCCGGAAACTCNGCNTACTTTTGTCGACNGCTTTTTAGCTACTGCAGAANCATATAATNTNCCTGCAAATATAGNCATAAATAAATCNGATTTGTGGGATGAANAGNCTCGTGACCTGGCNGAAGCTATTAAAAATCTATATGATTCTTTAGGCTATAGAACCATGATAATGTCGGCAGCTTCACGAGATGGATTGACAGAATTAAAGGAGGTCGTAAAGGATAAAATAACTCTTCTTGCCGGCAATTCCGGAGTCGGAAAATCCTCCATAATAAATGAATTGGCACCCGAGGCGCGTTTGCGCACCGGGGAGGTGAGCGACCAGCATCACACAGGAATGCATACCACTACATTCTCAGAAATGATTGATTTGCCTGAGGGTGGGCAAATAATAGATATTCCGGGAGTGAAGGGTTTCGGAGTGATTGACTTTGACAAAGAGGAAGTTTCACATTTCTTCCCTGAAATTTTCAAATTTGGAAGGGAATGTAAGTATGGGGATTGCAAGCATATAAATGAGCCGGGTTGCGCCGTGATTCCTGCTGTGGAAAAACATTTGATTGCCGAGAGCAGATACGCCTCTTATTTGTCAATACTCGAAGAAACTTTAGAAGAAGCCGGAGCAGATAAATATCGCAAAGCATTTTAGTCACCACAGAAATCTGAGAATGTGAGATTATTTGCGGAAGGGGACGCTCCAGATGACTCTTACGGNAACGGGCTGACCTTCAATTTTACCGGGAATCCAATNCNNCATTANTCCTNAAATTCGCAGAGCTTCNTTATTGAGTGTCTGCTCTACACNTTTTAATATTTTCANATGCGAGATGGCTCCATTTGTGTTCACAACGAAAGAGCAAGTTACTTTACCTTGAATACCTTGATTATAGGCTTTATCGGGGTAGACACGATTTTTGTTGATAAATTCCATCAGTTTGCAATCTCCTCCCGGGAAACAGGGCTTTTCGCTGACAAAGTCGTATTCATAGACCTCCATATAACATTTATGTCCGTTTGAATTTGTGCCCATAGAGACACGACACGTTTGTGCATCCGCTGAATTATATAATGTCGGAGTGAGAAAAAACAAAAAGATAATAAGATATAAAGGGTGCTTTGCCGTAAGCCCGATAATGAATTTTAATGCAGAAGTGAGTTTACTCATGCTCGACGTTTAGATAAAAGTCCATAGTAGCGAGATGTGTCGAAGAGAGGAGAGTCAACAACCTCGTAAAACTTTGGCAAATATAGGAAGTAAGTTTGAGTCAAGCAATATAAAAATTGTGAAAAAAGGGGGATTTTAAGGATGTTTAAACTTTTTTCACATAAAGTGTGAATAAGTTTTAAATTAACTATTGGATGCTATATTTAAACGAGGGTCATAAATCAAAAATGCTTCTGAAGTCTTAGCGAAATCAGAAGCATTTTTGATAATGTAATTNGGCAGGAGTATCAAGCCTCTTTATTCTTTTTTACGCGACGCTCTTTGATGCGGGCTTTTTTACCTGTGAGACCACGAAGGTAATAAAGTTTTGCGCGACGCACTTTGCCGAGTTTGTTGACTGTGATTGATTCGATGAAGGGAGATTCAATCGGGAAGATACGTTCTACGCCGATGCCGTCTGAGATTTTGCGAACGGTGAAACGTTTTTTATCGCCATGACCGCTGATGCGANTCACTANGCCGCGATATTGCTGAATACGTTCTTTGTTACCCTCCTTANTNCNGTAAGNANCTGTGNTAGTGTCGCCGGGAACGAATTCTTCAAATTCTTTTTTGGGAGTTGCAAAAGCTTCTTCTGCAATTTTAATAAGATCCATTGAATTTAAAAATTTTATTATTAGCAGGCAATATGGCAGAGTTTCATTTAAGAAGCCACTCTTCGGCTTCACCTCACCAGAGATTGCGAACCGGGCGCAAAGTTATATAAAAAAAATCACATACGCAAATCTTTCTTCACTCCCTGTTTGAAGTTAATTCAAAAGATGTTAGAATTCCTGATAATCGGATGTAATATTTAATATAATTAATGGAGCAGGTCAGCGAAATTACAGTTGAGGTTGAGCATCAGAGTNGGNGCATNTTTATTTGGCATGCCGAAAGCAACACNTATTCTGAAAGATTTGANTCTCAATCCGGCTCCAATTGAAAAGCCACTGAAAAAATTTCTTTGATAAGTCGACATATCTGTGGCTTTCTTATAATCGTATGCGAGGGCGGCATATAATCTATCCTGAAAAGAATATTGTAAGCCGAAGGTGAGATGACGGAAGAAATTGCTTATAAATGTTGATTTCAAAACTTGCTCGTCACCTTCAGAATCTTTGGAATGAGTATAATAAGGGAGTTTCCATTTTGTCAAGTGGCGTGCCGTGATAGCAATTGAAAATGGTGTGGAGCCCAGACCCTGCATATATCCCAATTGAAAATCTATGGGGAGACGGTTGTAAGCTTTATCAAAACGTTTTACTTGGCCTCCGACATTTCTCAATACTGCAGAAAATGAGAGATCATGTTCTTCATCATAATAGTNNACACNTAAATNCACAGAAATTGCAAAAGCAGAATAGATATGATAATGGCTGTAGATGAAATTCAAATTTGCACCTCCGCGCCAACGAGACGATATATCACGGGAATAGCTGCCTTCAATGCAAATATCAGAAGGGGAGAATTTTCCTTGCGACACTCCGACTTCATCATAATGAGTCATGGATCCGAAATTCAGATAACGCAGTCCGACAGCCCATGCGGAGTTTTCACCGGCTCCTTGACCATAGCGAACACTGGCGAAATTACCGGACCCCATATAATACATATATGAGAAATTGACCTGTTTTTCAATTTCCGAACCTAAAAGAGCGGGATTCTGGTCGGCTAATGCAACGTCATCATCAATTATGGCTATTCCTGTACCTCCTAATGCAAAGGCATGGGAGGATGTGGGAATATTCAAAAAATCATAGGATTNAGACCCGGNTNNAGNTAANNCTGAAAAAGGGATGNCAATNANTGAAGNGACTGCAACNAATGTNAAAANAATATGNTGATTCAGAANATTNTTNAATTTTTNAATATTAAGAGAGTTTTTATATTGACCCTAAAACATAACGTAAAAAAGGTTGAATCTATTATAACTAATGAGGAGATATCATCTAAAATTGATTGAAAATTGTTATCTTTGTAGAAAATTTTATTACCAATCAAATATTAAGGTAGAAATTAAATATAAAAATATGACAAAAAAAGCATTATTGATTATTTTAGACGGCTACGGGATTGGCGACCATCAGAAAGATGACGCTATTTTCAATACGCCGACTCCCTTTATGGATTCATTACTTGCGGAATATCCTCATTCTCAACTTCAAGCAAGTGGAGAAAGTGTTGGACTTCCCGATGGTCAAATGGGTAATTCGGAAGTGGGTCATCTTAATATCGGTGCAGGCAGAGTTGTATATCAAGACCTCGTGAAAATCAACAGAGCCATTGCCGACGGAAGTTTTGCTGAGAATCCTGAAATCAAAAGTGCCTTTACATACGCAAAAGAGCATAATGTTCCAATCCATTTTATGGGTCTTACAAGTTCGGGCGGAGTACATTCTTCACTCGACCATTTATATGCATTATGCGACACTGCTAAAGCTTACGGCTTGACAAAAACATATATCCATTGCTTTATGGACGGCAGGGACACAGACCCGAAATCAGGTGCAGGTTTCCTTAGAGAAGTCAAAGAACACTGCAAGGATTCAGCCGGAGAGATTGCCACTGTCATAGGGCGTTATTATGCAATGGACCGCGACCATCGCTGGGAGCGTTTGAAAGAGGCTTACAATCAGCTCGTGTATGGAGAGGGGTTGCAAACATCCGATGTTATTGCAGCAGTAGAAGAGAGTTATGCTGAGGGAGTAACGGATGAATTTCTCAAGCCCATTGTCAATGATAAAGTCGATGGACGCATTGGTGCCGGTCATGTAGTTATTTTCTTCAATTATCGCAACGACCGGGCTAAAGAGTTGACCACAGTTCTGACGCAACATNNNGANGATGGGATGAATCCGATTCCTGATCTGCAATATTATTGCATGACTCCATACGATGATTCATTCAAGGGAGTACATGTGATTTTCCCGAAAAGTGATGTTCAGGACACACTCGCCGAATTTCTTTCAAAAGAGCATAAAACTCAACTTCATATCGCAGAGACAGAAAAATACGCTCACGTAACCTTCTTCTTCAACGGAGGTCGCGAAGCTCCATTTGAGGGTGAAGAAAGAATTCTTGTGGCTTCTCCGAAAGTTGCAACTTACGACCTTCAACCGNAAATGTCTGCTCCGGAAGTAACTGATAAACTGGTGAATGCGATAGATTCAGAAAAATTTGATTTTATTGTAGTGAATTTTGCCAACGGTGATATGGTAGGACATACCGGTGTCTATCCCGCTATTCAAAAAGCGATTGCAACTCTTGATGAATGCGTGAAAAAAGTCATCACCGCAGCTTTGGCTCACGGATATGAAAGCATAATCATTGCCGATCATGGAAATGCCGATCATGCGATAAATGAAGATGGCACTCCCAACACAGCTCATTCCTTGAACCCCGTGCCGTTTATCTATGTCGGCAGCAACAAGGATGCCAAATTAAAGAATGGTAAGCTTGCCGATGTGGCTCCTTCATTGCTTGGCTTGATGGGTCTTACTCCTCCTGCCGACATGACCGGAGACAACTTGATTTCATAAATTGGAATATTTGAAGATAAAAGAGGCGCAATCGATTCTTTTCGATTGCGTCTCTGTTTTTGAGGAAATATCAAACATAGTTTTATCAAAGGGTGATTGGTGAAAAATGAATTTTGGCAAATTTTTTTGATTACAATGGAGTTTTATTTTGATTTTTATTAACTTTAGGAAATTTTAAGACCTTTCTTTATGCGAACTATTAAATCCGCCTGCAAGCCAAAATTCTTCACGCTTATTCTTCTCTCTTTTATTTTTGCATCTCTGAGTGCTGAAAATCTTGTGATTCTCCACACTAATGACACTCATTCCGCGATTGATCCTGATGTAAACGGGAATGGCGGGGTTTTGCAACGAAAAGCAATTATCGATTCTGTTAGAAAAGCTGAAAAGAATGTAATATTAGTAGATGCCGGTGATGCAGTGCAGGGCACACTTTATTTCAAATTTTTCAAAGGAGATGTGGAAATGCCCTTGATGAATATGATGGGATATGATGTTCAGATTCTCGGCAATCATGAATTCGACAACGGGCTGAATGAATTAAAGCGCATGTNTTCTAAAGTGAAGNCNGCAAAATTATCCNCGAATTATGACTTTTCAAATACAGAACTGAAAGGGATGTTTGAGCCTTATCTGATCAAAAAAGTTGGGGGTAAGAAGGTCGGTTTCATAGGTTTGAATATTGACCCTTCAAGTATTGTTGCAGCTCAAAATTATGAAGGAATGATATTCAAGGATGTAATTCCGGTTGCAAACGAAANTGCTTCATTCCTTAAGGANNAGAANGGGNGTGATTTANTTNTTGCCGTGACTCATGTCGGTGCAGTTAAAGANAATGATAAAGAGATAGACTACGACCTTGCCCGCTCATCGAAAGATATAGATATTATTATCGGGGGGCATTCACACACCACGATTCAACCCGGTAGCAAAACCGGCGAAACCCCGGCAATAGTTGAAAATTCTGTGGGGAGACCGGTTTTGGTGGCGCAAACAGGAAAATATGGCAGAAACGTTGGTTATATTAAAATCAATCTTGATTCTCTGCAAACACAGACCCCTGATGATTATATAAATAAATTGNTTCCGGTCACCAATCGTTTTGATGATAAAGAATACGACAGGCAGATAAAAGATTTCATAGCACCTTATAAAGAACGTTTGAACGATCTTGACCGGCATGTTATCGGCAAGTCAAAGAATCATATGAACTCCAATGACCGCACCGGACGATATGTGAATTGGGCTGCTGATTTTGCCAAATGGTATGGAGATTTGAAGGTTGACTCTTTGCAAAAGGCTGGCGTAAACTTGGGAAAAGTTGATTTCGCAATGATGAATGTGGGTGGTATTCGCCATGATATGCCGGAGGGTGATGTTTCGGAAGGATTAATACTCAATACTTTCCCTTTCTCAAATCATATTGTTTTAGTCAAAATCAAAGGGAAAGATTTCATTGATGCGATGCGCATAGCTGCAAAAAAAGGAGGGGAATCGGTAAGTGATAATATACGTGTTGTAGCAGACAAGAATGGAGATTTAATTCGAGTTGTTGTAAATGGAGAAGAGATGCAGCCTGACAATGAATATTTGATGTCTACTATAGATTATTTAGCGTGGGGTAACGATGATTTCGTCCCATTGGCAAATGGAGAAATAATCTGGCGCGAGGATAATGAGCTTGCAGCACAAGTCATACGCTATATTGAAGAATTGACTGCGTTGGGACTCCTGATTGACGGAGATCCTCGTGAAAGGTTCATATTCAATTGATTGAATATGNGNGCTATATGAGATCTTTTACTATTTCCAATCTCGGAATATTGCTTTGTGCTTTTTCCATTATTTGGGGTTGTNCCGNAAATAATGGGCGTNGAGTCGTTGNCTCTGATTCAATANGAAGGGCAGACAGCANANNNNCTANGCAACGGGAAGCATCAGATTTGACCATCGATGCTCTGCATTATGCAGATTCAGTGTTGGCAGGACTGTCGAAAGAAGAAAAAGTAGGAATGTTATATATGCCGGCAATATTTGCTCGGTCTGATAAAGCAACGCTTGCTCAACTTCTTAACTATGCCCGAAATCTTCATGTTGGTGGAATAGTATTATTGAAAGGAGATTTAAATAGCGCGGCTATAATTGCAGATACCTTACGCACTATCCCTTCTCCGGGTTTTTTCATAGCAGTTGATGCGGAAAATGGATTGAGAATGAGATTCCCGGATGCTCCGGAATTTCCTTGGAGCCGGGAATTGGGAAAATTGACCGACGACCAGATTCTGTATGAATTTGGCAGGGAGATAGCGAGGGAGTGTAGGGAAGTCGGTATTAATATGATTTTAGGACCGGTTATGGATGTAATTCCCGGTGATAATGTCAGTGGTTTGATGAAGAAGCGGTCGTTGGGTAGCAATCCCCGACGGGTGGCGGATTTGGCAATAGCATACTCTCGCGGATTGGAAGACGGAAATGTTTTGAGTGTGGCAAAGCACTTTCCGGGGCATGGGGCGAGTTCAGCCGACAGTCATAAAAGATTAGGTGAGATAGAGAGATCTAAGAAGGGGATGGATAGCATAGATTTGTATCCTTTCAAGAGATATTCTGAAGAGAAATTATCGGGGGTTATGGTAGGTCATTTATCTGCTCGTTCGCTTGATTCCATACGGCGTCCGGCAGTAGTGTCTCCGATAATAATGAANANTATTCTGCNGGAGCAGTTGNGCTTTTCCGGTTTGGTCATCNCTGATGCCATCNANNNGGNGGGTGCAATGGGAGTCAAGGGATATGAGGCTGTCATAGCCGGAGCGGATATGGTGATAGCTCCTGTGAACACCCAAAAAGAGATAGAAGAGACTTTAAAAGCGTTGGAGAATCTGATATTGCCGGAAAGCGTACTTAATGACAGATGCTCACGCATATTATTTTATAAGTATCTTCTTTCTGTTGGTAGTGATCATCGGTTGAATCTGTCGGATGTAGGGGAAAGGGTCGGAAAAAACGCTTCGAAGGTAAATGATTCCATCACAAGCGCCCTGAGTCGGCGTAGGAATAATATCCTTCAGAAGTAATTATTAAATGGTCGATAAGGCGAACGTTTATGGCTGCCGCCCCATTTTTCAATGAACGTGTAATGGCATCATCTTGTGGAGACGGGAGGGTATTTCCGGAAGGATGATTATGAAACATTGCAATAGAAGATGCCTCATTGATAAGCGCTATTTTCAAAGCGGCGTGTAAATCAAATATTGAAGCATCAGAAGAGCCTTTCGTAATTCTGTGTCGTCCGGTCACTTGATTTCTTCTGTTAAGGGTCAAAATCCATATTTCCTCTTTATTAAGATTGCTCAATTCAAATCTCATCAATTCGTAAAGATCTGCTGATTTTGATATTATATTGCGTCTATTGTTGGCTTGTTGCTCCTCCTCTCCATATCGCTTGATGAGTTCCATTATTGCTTTTACCTGTCCGGCTTTTACGGGTCCCATACCCGGGCACGATTGTATCTCTTCTACGGAACGGCGCATAAGTAGATGAAGCGAACCGTCGTTGGCTGCAAGTAAAGATTTGGTGATTTCAGTTATTGGAGTGCCTTGAATGCCTGTGCGAAGAATGAGTGCCAATAATTCCGCTTTTGTAAGTGTGTGATAACCGTAGGTTTCGGCTTTTTCACGCGGTTGCTGCCAGATATCAAGTTCCTTTACGGTCAATGTGGCTTCTGAAGATTTATTATAGTCGGCAAAGGACTTCATAATGAATCGGGTTTTCGAGTATGAAAAACAAAAATCAGCCTGATGAATTATTGTTGTTATTTCCCTTTTCTGAGTTTTATCTCTTGTTCTTCATCTCTGCCGTGTCGGAGCAAAATTTTCCAGAAGTATGCTCTTAGAAATCCGGTGCCGTAGCCAAAAAGCTGCACCATTGAAGCGGCGACAGCGAGAGAGCCGATTTTGAAACTCCGGGTCGATATGATTGCTGAAATCCATAACGCCAGAAGATATATACCCAATGGAATCAGGAAGAGAGGTGAGATAATGATTGCAAGGATTATGAGCAAAAATGAACCCATAGTGAAGACGGCAGGCATCCAATGTACAATTTTCATTGAACCCGGATAAAGGAGTTGCAGAGTGATACGAGACATTCCGAAAATATGAACCTGACGCCAGAACTTCGCCAAGTTTCCTCTTCGTTTGTGATATACCACAATGTCACGGAAAAGTTGCGGATTAAAACCGGCATTTCTGATTCTTGTGGACATATCTATATCTTCCGAAAACATTTCTCTGAAGCCGCCCACTTTATCATATACCTCTCGTGAGAAACCCATATTGAAAGTACGCGGCACGAATTTTTCCATTTGCACTTTCCCGCCGCGGATTCCTCCAGTGGTCAGAAAAGAGGTCATTGCAAAGTTGATCGCTTTCTGAGTGTCGGTAAAAGATTCGTGAGCAGAGTCCGGTCCGCCGAAGCAGTCGGCATAATGAGTATTTAATTCGGAACGGAGATTTTGAAAATAATCCGGAGGAAGTATGCAGTCGGAATCAACGAATACGAAATAATCCCCGTGAGCACGTTGCATTCCGTAATTTCGGGCGATGCTTCTCCCTTCGTTAGATTTATAATAGTATTGAATATTAAAGGCGGAAGCAAACTGCTCCACCTGCTTTTTGCAAGTGACAGTGCTTCCGTCTTCTACAATTATTAACTCAAAGTCATGGTCGGTCTGCGAGGCAAGACTTTTTAAAAGGTCTTCCACCTCGTCAGGGCGATTATAGACCGGGACAATGAGAGAAAAAAGCATTTTTAGATCTTAGGCTTTAACACGGCTTACATAAGAACCGTCGCGAGTGTCAACTTCAATGAGTTCACCCTCATTAACAAAGAGGGGCACGCGAACAGTAGCGCCTGTCTCCACAGTTGCTGGTTTGAGAGTATTGGTTGCTGTGTCACCTTTGATGCCGGGTTCTGTGTAAGTAACTTTGAGGATTGTCTTCATCGGCATTTCGGCGTAGAGCACAGTGTTGGTGCTTGCGTCGCTGACAACTTCCACGATGTCGCCTTCTTTCATGAAAGCAGAACCTGTAACAAGGTCTTTTGCAATGGGGACTTGGTCGAAAGTTTCTTGATTCATAAAGATATCGTCGCCTCCATCTGCATAAAGATATTGATAGGGACGACGCTCTACGCGTACATCTTCAAGTTTTTCGCCGATATTGAAGCGACGTTCAAGAACGCGACCGTCAACAACGTCTTTGAGTTTGGTGCGCATGAAAGTGTTGCCTTTACCGGGTTTTACATGCAAGAATTCAATACAAAAATAAAGACGGCCGTCGAGTCGGATGCAAGTGCCGTTCTTAATGTCTTGAGCGTTCATCATAACGATTTGATTCTATGATAATTTTAAATTATTAATTTCTTCCGAATTATTATTGTCGCGGGGATTCCGGGATATTGTCAGTTCCTGAATCCCTCAGTTGCGAAATTTATTGCAAAATTAATAAAAACCTATCAAATAGAGAAAAAAGAGAAGAAAAATAATGAAAATTAGAGATTGCATANAAAAAAGAGGGTGTATTTTTTGGCAATATTGAAATGATTTTATAATTTTGCACTCCGAACGCGATTCCCGTCGCGCGGTTGTTTTTATGTCGGATTATGATTAAAAGAATAACATTGCCGGGATTTGCCAAATAAATGCAAATAAGAAAATAATATAAAGCTTTATAAAAATGAAAAGAACTTATCAACCCTCCAATCGTCGCAGAGTCAACAAGCATGGCTTCCGTGAAAGAATGGCAACAAAAGATGGTCGCAAAGTCTTGTCACGCCGTCGCGCTAAAGGTCGCTATTCATTAACTGTTTCCGATTCAATTGCAAGCAAGTAATTAATCGCATAGAACAGTAAAAATTATAGGGGCTGTCTGACAATAAAAGTTAGACAGCCTTTAATATTTTCTTGCGCTTAAGGCGAAAAGTTAAAGAGGCAGACTAAATTTTATTAGCCTGCCCCTTGNTTTTTCAGTAATTAGTATTTTGAATTTCTTATCCGTTAAAATATCCGATAAGGTCTTCAAATGTGCCGATGGCAAACAGCCAGTAAAGCAAGATGAAGATTAATACTATTATGCCAAGCCAAACCCAAAGGCGATTGGTCTTAACAGTGTCATTGCGTTTTTTGTTTTTTCCTTTAGCGGGCATACTTTCTGCTATTTGGTCGGGAGTTTGATAATCCTTCTCTTTCTTTGTGTCCATAATATTAGTTTTTATAGTTTTTATAATTTTAATCGGAATCTCAGATTAAACACGAATTAGTCCATACGGATTTTATTCATGTTTTGATATTTTAACGATTTTTTAATATATATGGTTCAAAAGCATTGACAAAATTATTGTTTCATCCCGACAGGTTAATATTAAGTTATTTTAGATCTCTCTTAAAAGGGAAGTGGTGATTCTCCAGGGTCGGGCGACAGGTCGGCAAAATTATCATCTTGAGTTCCGGATGGAGAGAAATGGAAATTTGTGTCCGAATTAACATCCTCGAAGGGGGAGCCGCCTCCTGAAGCCATCTGCTGCTCTTTTCTGATTTTATCATTCATCTTAGAGCCTATCGTGGTGCCCCTCAGGGCTTGTTCTACGAGTTGATGACCCTCTTCCCAATTTTCAAAACGGGCATATCTGTGTACAAACCGGAGTTTGACATCACCTACGGCACCTGAGCGATGCTTTGCGACAATAAGTTCCGCCAATCCGCGAATATCATTCCCTTGAGCATCTTCTGNAGNNTTGGNGTAATATTCCNGACGGTGGATAAAGCAAACAATANCGGCATCCTGTTCGATTGCGCCGGATTCTCTCAAGTCGGAGAGCACGGGGCGTTTATCTTCTCGAGTCTCTGTTGATCGATTGAGCTGCGAAAGTGCTATAATAGGGATGTTGAGTTCTTTGGCGAGCCCTTTAAGCGAGCGTGAAATGGTGCTGACCTCCTGTTCGCGCGAACCGAGTTTCATCCCGGTGGCATTCATCAATTGCAGATAGTCAATCATAATCATCTTCACCCCCCTTTCTCTTACGAGCCGGCGTGCTTTTGTGCGCAATTCAGTTATTGAAAGCCCCGGCGTTTCATCAAGATATAACGGAGCGCCAAAGACCCCGCGAAGAGTATTATTGACTCTGTCCCATTCTTCAGAGGAGAGTTGTCCGCTTTTGATTTTCTCACCCTCAATGTTAGCGATATTTGAAATCAAACGTTTTATCAATTGCACATTTGCCATCTCAAGGGTAAATATAGCTATAGGGATGTTATAATCAACGGACATGTTTTTTGCCATTGACAGGACAAATGCCGTTTTNCCCATNGCCGGGCGGGCGGCAATGATAATAAGATCGGAATTTTGCCAGCCGGAGGTCATCTTGTCCAACTCTCTATATCCGGTCTGCAGACCGGAAAGACCTGTTTGAGAATTAGCGGCTATCTGAATTTGCTCGAGCGCCAAATTTANAACCGGGTNNATNTGGGNTACTTCGCGNTTGAGNTGATNCTGNGNTANGTCAAAGAGATTCNCTTCAGCCATTTGAAGCAATTCCTCAATGTCGTTGCTTTCATCAAAAGCATTGGTCTCAATCTCGGATGCAAAAGTAATGAGTCGGCGCGCAAGATATTTTTGTGCTATAATCTTGGCGTGAAATTCGATATTGGCTGCTGAGAAAACGCGTGAGGTCAGTTCTGCCAGATGTGGCGCTCCGCCGATATCTTTCAAGGTGCCGTTTTGGCGCAATTGCTCCGTAACGGTCAGCATGTCGATCGGGCGCTGATTCAAGCCGAGATTGCTGATGGCTTCATAAATTTTTTGATTTATGGGGTCATAGAAGCTGTCGGGGGTAAGGATATCGCATACATTCATATATGCGTCTTTTTCCAACATCAAAGCTCCGAGCACAACCTCCTCCAAATCAGTATCTCTTGGAGGAAGTTTCCCGGTGGGATCAGTTTTAGGCTGAGCTTTGCTCGTTTTATAATTACTTTTATATGTGGATTTAGATGAGTCCATTCAAATCAAATTTGTTAAAATAAGAAAATTATCAGGCTTTCCCCCAATAAAATCAGTGAGGCTCCTAAAAGGAGAAGTGATGTTGATTTTAATAAAGGATTTAATGCAGCTCCCGTGCGAGAAATAAGTCGGCGGAAATTAATAGCCGCCGGCACAACTAATAATATAGGGAATAGCGCCCATATATAACCGTAAAATACCGGAGCACATATCAGCAGCAGTCCGGCGATTGAAAAAATAATATATATATGGGCCATGGCTTGTCTGCCGAATATAACAACTGTTGTCTTTTTCCCGACACTTTTATCGTCATCCATATCCCGATAATTATTCACTATTAGCACGTTGGCAGCCAATAAACCGATGCCCAATCCTATCATAAAGGCTAATGGAAGAATATCAGAAGATAAAACTTGAAGCCAAGCCGTGAACCCTACGGGTACGAGTCCGAAGAAAATTATCACAGCCAAATCGCCTAAGCCGTGGTGGGAAAGCGGATATGGTCCCGCGCTATATGCTAATGCAAAGATAGCGATTAATATTCCTACAGGGATTAGCCACCAGCCTCCCCATATTATCAAACAAATTCCCGGAATGGCTGCTAAAAACAATNCGATAAATANAGCGTTCTTCATGGCATAAGGAGAGATGTCTCCTTCAGTCACTCCTCTGCGGAAGCCTTCACGTCCTTTCTTGTCAAGACCTTTTACAAAGTCAAAATATTCGTTGGCAAAATTCGAAGCTATCTGTGCACCCAAAGCAAACAGCAGGCAGCAGATAGAGGCTCCTGCATTTATGTTGCCCCAAATTAAGCCACATGCCACTCCGGCTATAACGCCCGAAATGCTTACAGGGAGGGTGCGGGGTCTGCTTGCTTCAATCCAATAAGCCAACTGCGGTTTCATTATCTGTATCCAAAATTATTTGTAGAGAAGATTCTTCTGATCATTCATCGGTGTCTTTACTTTTATCGGCTTTTTGAAGAGTGGCAATTAATTTATCCGATAAAGTATTAAGGCGATTATAATTCAGAAGATTCTCTGTCAGATTATGCGGAAGATTGGAGTATCCGTATTTCAAACCGAGTAGCCCTAAGGCAAGAGCTGCATTAGTGTCGGCATCCCCACCGTAATCTATTATTTCATAAAGAGCTTTTTCAGGGTCAGTGTGATTCCATAATGCCCAAAGTGCAGAACCCATGGTTTTGCGGGAATACCAGTATGTATCCTCGTCATCGAGTTCGAAATCTTCAAGGGTGCCATACCTGGCTGCTTCGAGATAAGGAATTATATTTTCATCCGTTCTTTTAGCAATTCCGATCAATAAATCATAATCGGCTTCGCGACGATGCCACAATAGTTCATTCGCCATGGCTGCGATTATGATTGAAGAAGATATACATTTGGAATCCGGGTGGGTAATCTTGCAATTTTCTATCACATTTTGCTCATATTCTCCGGGCCAAAGACCCAACATCATTGCGCGACCCAATTGCTCATTGTGAGCTTCATTATGTCCCTGACACTTATAAATTTTTAAGGACACCTCAATAGGATTCTCAGTGAAATCCGGTTGCTGAAGTACAAGTCTGATATGCGGACCGGTGTCGGTCATCTCATCGCTTTCGTACCAATTTTTGAGTTTCTGTGCATAATGGAGGTAATCGATGCCTTGCTTTTCAATCATACTTTCAGCTAAAAGTTCAACGAAACGAGTGTCTGCCGAGAAATCACCCTTTTCCCATTGACTTCTATGCGCGTCGGTGATTATTTGAGAATAATCATGCAACCCCTCGGGATATCTTAGTTTTATCTCATCGCGAGTCATAAACTCCGTGCCGATTCCCAGAGCATCTCCAATGGCATAGCCGAAAAGGCATCCTTTTATTTTATTACTGAACATCAGTTGATTAATTAATGGAATTTCAATATTGGCATCAAGCAATAGAGATAATCCAATGAAAGAAAGATATAATTTACAGATTAGTTTGTGAAACGAGATTTTCGCTACTAACATCACAAATTTAACATTTTATTTTAATAATAAAAAATAAAAATGATTAAATCTATTCTAATTAAATTTCAAAAATTAAAAATCTTTTTAACATTTATGCGTTATATTATTAATGATAAATTAATAAAAATCGATAATATTTTGAAAATGAACAAATTTTTTAGTCGTACGCTTTGGTCGTTTGCCATTTTTGCTTCTATTTTCGGAGTCTCCACTGCAGCCTATGCGCAATCTGTAACAGATTTATTGGGGGGTGTTCTTGGAAATGTGGCTCAGGGAGTTTTTTCTTCATCAAATCTCAGTGTGAGTGATATTGCCGGTGAATGGACCGCAAGCGGGTCGGCAATCAGTTTTCAGGGTGATAATTTTTTAAAGAAAGCAGGTGGATTGGCTGCTGCCGGAGCGATTGAGAGTAAACTTGATCCTTATTATAAAAAGCTCGGATTAAACAATGCCGTTCTGACAGTTAATTCCGACGGCAACTTTAAACTCAAAATAAAAGGGATATCTCTATCGGGCACTGCCGAAAGCAATGGCGACGGAACCTTCTATTTCAATTTTAAGGCTTTTGGTAGTTTTTCTCTGGGCAAAGTGAAAACATACGTTCAGAAATCAGGGAATAATTTAGATGTCATGTTTGATGCCAAGAAATTAAAAACACTTATTTCAGGGGTTGCAAAATTAACAGGTATCAGTGTGGCTAAGACGATATCAAGTGTATTGGATTCATACGAAGGACTTTGCGTAGGTTTTAAAATGTCAAAAACAGGCTCTGTAAATTCGCAAGGTTCAGAATCGGGTGCATCCGATATCTCATCCGGAGTAAACAATATTTTGAATAAAATTTCTGGCAATTCTTCCTCCAATTCCAACACGAATTCCAATAATACCCAATCCACAAATAAAAATTCTTCAGAAGAAAATAATTCTCCATCTGCATCACAAGTCGGAGAATCTCTCATGAATATACTGAAAGGTGCCAAAAAATAATTTTATTTTGATAGAATATAGATTGAAGGTTCCGTTGCGCGGGACCTTCAATTTTTCTGTAAATTGCCGGAATTGTAGAAAATGATAGAAATCATTAATCTTTCAGTGATGAGATGCGGGCTATGTATTTGCCTATAATATCAAATTCAATATTTATTTTCGTGCCTATCTTTATCTGTTTGAAATTTGTGTTTTCAAAAGTATAAGGTATAATTGCAACGCGGAACTTATCTTTTTCTGAATCGCAAACCGTGAGGCTTACTCCATTAACTGTCACGGAACCCTTCTCTACAGTGACATAACCTTTTTCAGCCAATTCTGGAGAAAAATTATATTTAAAAGTAAAATAGGTGCTTCCATCTGCATCCTCCACCTCAGTGCATTCTGCAGTGCAATCCACATGTCCTTGCACAATATGTCCGTCTAATCTGCCGTCCATTTTCATTGACCGCTCTAAATTCACNAAATCGCCGATTTTTAAATCTCCGANATTGGAGCGTTCCAAAGTCNCTTTAATGGCAGTGACAGTGTAACGGTTTCCGGGAAGTAATTCCACTACAGTGAGACACACGCCGTTATGCGCGACACTTTGGTCGATATGCAATTCATCGGCAAACCGACACTCAATAGTCAAGTGTAAATTATCACGATCTTTGCGCAAGTCTACGACTTTTGCTGCGTCTTCTACAATTCCTGAGAACATTCTGAATATATGTTTTAGTTATGATTTGAATTCAAAATTAATATTTCAAATCAACACAAACAAATAATTAAATCGTTTCCGACAACGAAAAANGAAAATTATTGTTATCTTTNTANATNACAGAGCATAATAGAAATNATTAATTACACCAATAAACAGTTCTTTTCATGGCAAAGAAACTTAATATACTTAGAAATGACCCTTGGCTTGAACCATACGAACCTGCAATCGTAGGGCGTCATGAGGATGTGGTCAGAAAGTTGCATCAATTGACAGCCAATACCGATGGGAGTTTGAAAGATTTCGCTAATGCTTATAAATATTTTGGTCTGCATCATCTCCCCAATGGGGGATGGGTGTTCAGAGAATTTGCACCTAATGCCACTGCAATATATTTAATAGGAACTTTTAATAACTGGCAGCCGACGGCTGAATATAAACTCAAGAAACTGGATGGCGGAGTATGGGAAATATCTCTTCCGGAAGATGCTTTGCNCGATNGCGNNCTCTTTNAGATGCNCGTTGAANGGCACGGCGGAAGCGGCGAACGCATTCCGGCTTATGCTACTCGCGTTGTGCAAGATGAACAGACAAAGATATTCTCCGCCCAGGTATATGCTCCTAAAAAGCCATATAAATTCAAAATAAAAAATTTCATTCCGGATGTTGAGCCCCTTTTGATTTATGAATGTCATATCGGTATGGCTCAGAATGAGGAAAAAGTAGGAAGTTATGAAGAATTCCGAACCAAAACCTTGCCACGAATCGCCAAGGATGGTTACAATGCTATTCAAATAATGGCAATTCAGGAGCATCCCTATTACGGTTCGTTTGGTTATCATGTCAGTAGCTTTTATGCTGCTTCTTCCCGCTTTGGCACCCCCGATGAATTAAAGCATCTTATTGATGATGCCCATTCACTGGGGATTGCAGTTATAATGGATATAGTTCACTCTCATGCTGTAAAAAATGAAGTTGAGGGTCTCGGACGTCTTGACGGTTCTTATGACTTATATTTTTATGGCGACAACAGACGCGAACATCCGTCATGGGATTCCTTATTGTTTGATTATGGAAAAGACAGCGTCTTGCATTTCTTGCTTTCAAATTGTAAATTCTGGCTTGAAGAATACAAATTCGACGGCTTCCGCTTCGATGGAGTAACGTCGATGTTATATTACGATCATGGATTGGGAAAGGCTTTCGGAGGCTATGGCGATTATTATGACGGCAATCAAGATCCGAATTCCTTAACTTATTTAACTCTCGCGAATATTCTTATCCATGAGGTGAATCCTCACGCGATTACAATAGCTGAAGAGATGAGCGGAATGCCCGGATTAGCAGTGAAATTTGCTGATGGCGGCATAGGTTTCGATTATAGAATGGCTATGGGAGTGCCCGATTATTGGATAAAGATAATCAAGGAGAAAAAGGATGAAGATTGGCATCCTACTTCCATATTCTGGGAACTGACCAATAGGCGTGCCGATGAAAAAACAATCAGTTATTGCGAAAGCCATGACCAGGCTTTAGTAGGGGATAAGACAATCATTTTCCGCCTGATAGACAGGGAGATGTATTGGCACATGATGGTTGGTGATAATNATTTNATGNTGGAGAGAGGCGNTGCATTGCNTAAAATGATTCGCCTTGTCANATTGGCAACAATCAACGGCGGATATCTGAATNTCATGGGTAATGAATTCGGTCATCCGGAATGGATAGATTTCCCGCGTGAAGGTAATGGCTGGAGTTATAAATATGCTCGTCGTCAATGGGAACTCGTAGATAGGGAAGACTTGAAATATAAATATCTAAACGGGTTTGACAATGCAATGATTGAACTTGTCAGCAAGCAATATGGATTTGAAAATCTACCGGTGGAAAAACTTTGGGAAAAAGATGATGATCAGGTCCTTGCTTTCAGGAGAGGAGATTTAATTTTCGTGTTCAACTGGAGTCCGAATAAATCATTCCCTGATTATGGATTCCTGGCTCCTGCAGGAGAGTATGAAGTGGTGCTTGACTCCGATTCAAAAGAGTTTGGAGGCAACGGATTGATTGACGATAGTGTGAATCATTTCACTATGCCTGACCCGCTTTATTCGCCTGCCGGCAAAGGTTGGCTGAAAATGTATCTTCCGGCTCGCACTGCTCAAGTATTAAGAATGAGGCGCCCGCAACCGGTAAGACACAAGAAATCGACCAAGACCACTGCGGAACGAGTGATAGAGAATAAAAAAGGGGTATCAACAAAGAAATAGAATATAATCCTGATAAATGAAAANAATAANAGTTGNCATTGATNGTTATTNATCCTCGGGCAAGAGCACGATGGCTCGNAAATTGGCAAAAGATGTAGGGTATCTCTATGTGGATAGCGGCGCTATGTATAGAGCCGTCACACTGTATGCGTTGCGTCATGGCTTGGCTGAGGTCGGCAAGGGTGTGGATGTCGAAGGATTAGTAAAGGCTCTTCCGGAAATAGAGGTTGATTTCAAACTGGCACCTGACGGGACGCAGCACACTATGCTCAATGGCAAAGATGTGGAGCATGAAATCAGGTTGATGGAAGTTTCCGATATGGTTAGTCCCGTTGCCGTGATTCCGGAGGTTCGCAAACACCTCACAGCCTTACAACAAAGTTATGGGCTTAACAAAGGGATTGTAATGGATGGTCGCGACATCGGCACAACTGTATTCCCCGATGCGGAATTGAAAGTTTTCGTTGAGGCTTCCCCCGAAGTGCGCGCTCAACGACGCGTCGATGAACTTAAATCGAAGGGAGTGGAGGTGAATTATGAAGATGTGCTTCATAACGTTTGTGAACGCGACCGGATTGACACGACCCGCGCGGAATCACCATTGCGTAAGGCAGATGATGCATTATTGCTCAACAACGACAAATTGACGCGTGAAGAGCAAATGGAGTGGCTTCACAGTAAGTTTGATTCAATCGTCAATGAAGCGTAAAATTGAGATAGATTCCGACTCGGGGTTTTGTTTCGGTGTGGTTACCGCTATTCGCAAGGCAGAAGAGGCTTTGGAACAGACCGGGGGAACCTTATATTGTCTTGGCGACATCGTGCATAATGCAGCCGAAGTGGAACGCTTGCAAAATAAAGGTTTAATAACCATAACCCATGAGGACTTGAAGAACCTTCACAATGCGAAGGTTCTTTTGCGTGCTCATGGAGAACCTCCGTCAACCTACGAAATTGCCCGTCAAAACGGAATTGAAATTATTGACGCCACATGTCCGGTGGTGCTTCAACTCCAGCGTCGTGTCAAAGAATCGGCGTCCGAGAAAATGGAGACAGGGAAGGCTCCTCTTATACTTATTTATGGGAAGCCGGGTCATGCCGAAGTGAATGGGTTGGTAGGTCAAACCGCCGGGAAAGCCATTGTGGTAAAGGATATTAATGACCTGGAAAATCTTGATTTTAGAGGAGATATAAGATTATATTCTCAAACCACTAAATCTATCGCGGGATTTCGGGAAATAGTAAAAGAGATTGAGAAAAGGAGAGAGGAACTGTCGGAAAATGAAAAGGGTGATTTCAAATGGTTTGATACCATTTGCCGGCAAGTTTCCAACCGCATGGACAAGATTAGAGAATTTGCCAAATCGCACGATGCCGTGATATTTGTGAGCGGCGCCAAGAGCAGTAATGGAAAGGTTTTATATTCCGAGTGCCTGTCGGTCAATCCTAATACATTTTTAATCTCCGATGCTTCTGAGTTGGATAAAGAGAAGTTGAAAAAATTTGAATCTATAGGAATCTGTGGAGCAACCTCAACTCCACGTTGGTTAATGGCAGCGGTGGCGGAATCACTTGAAAAGACGGAATATGATGATAAATGATAACGAATCAGAGCGCGATGAAAGGTATATGCGTCTGGCATTGCAGGAGGCTCAGANNGCTTATNAAGAGNNGGAGNTGCCTGTAGGAGCNGTCGTAGTCTGTAATANTAAGATTATTGCCCGATGCCACAATCTTACAGAGACCCTCAATGATGTTACTGCACATGCGGAAATGCAGGCAATTACATCTGCCTCAAATTATCTTAATGGAAAATATCTTCCGGATTGCACCATTTATGTGACACTGGAACCTTGTCCCATGTGCGCTGCTGCATTGAGATGGGCACAGATAGGCAGAATTGTTTATGGCGCTTCAGATAAAAAAAATGGNTNNTCCTCATTNTATTNCTCNCCNGAAAAAGCTTTTCATCCCCGCACAAAATTATCAACGGGAATCTTGGCGAAAGAGTCAAAAAATCTAATGCAATCTTTCTTCAAAAGAAAAAGAGGGAAATAAATTCCGAATATGGTTGTCCTAAAAAGTGTAAAATTGTTACAAATGTGTCATTTTGACTAATTTTGTCTTTAAATTTGTTAAATAAATTGGTAATATTTCCTTATTAATAGGCAATATTGCCAATTTTTTTTGTATTAAGAAAACTTAAATTTAAATTTGCAACNGTTTTTGGTATATTGAGAAANAATNGAAAACGAACTTTTGNATTACNACAAATNCATAATAAAAAATAAAAATAATAATAACAACAACTATAACATAACATTATGAAAGTAAGAAATCAATTGCTTTTTCTTTCGGCAATCGGTATGGGATTAGTCGGCTGCAGTGTCGAAAACCCATGGTCCGATTCAGCGGGAGAAGGTGGCATCACTTTGAAGTTGGAAACTTCAGCCGATGTCAAGGATGCAATTCCGGTGTTACGTTCAGGCGCTCCGGCTCTGGAAGTTCCCTCTGCAGCGGATTTTGCCATTAGTCTTGAGAATCTCTCCACCGGCGAAGTTAAGAAATGGAATTCCCTTGCTGAATTTAATGCCCAGACTTCATTTGCTACAGGGAGTTATAAATTGACTGCAGATTATGGCACAAGTGAGGATGAAGGTTTTGACAAGCCGTATTTCTCCGGTTCGACAAACGTTACGGTTCTTGAATCACGCCATAGTGAAGTGGAGGTTCTTGCCACTTTGGCAAATTCAATGGTGAGCGTAGATTATACAGATAATTTTAAAGGTTATTTCCTCTCTTATTCCTCAACAGTTCATTCGGAAGGTCATTCATACGTTACATTCTCGCAGGATGAGACGAGACCCGCATTTGTTGTGCCGGGCGAAATAACACTCTCTATTGAAGTAACAAACCCGAGCGGAAAGAATGTAACTCTCCAGCCGGCTTCTTTTCCGGCAATGGCACAACATCATTATCACATTACTTTTGATGTCAATCAAGGTGAAACCGGAAATAATCAATTGCAAATCATATTTGATGATTCCGTAGAGCGTGAAGATGTGTCAATTGATTTGACGGATGAGTTGTTTTCATCTCCGGCACCTTCTATTGAACCGTTAGGCTTCGTTAACGGACAATTAATTGAAACTCTCGAGGGGAATGCTTCAGGTAACAAATATCAATTTAATGTTGTCGCTCGCGGCGGTCTGGCTTCTGCAATATTGACATTGTCAAGCGATACGTTCAGCGCTCCTTTCGGAAATGAGATTGACCTTGTTTCTGCCACTCCCGNTCAGCAAGATCAACTTAAAGATCTTGGCATTGACGTGNAGGGGCTCTTTAAGANTCCTGATAAGATGGCTTTTGTCAATCTCACTGAATTTGCGGGCAAACTCAGCAANGGCACAGTTGNTGTCTCTTTATTNGTTAAGGATGCTTATACACGTGCAAGTGAGCCTGTAACGGTTTCTTTCACCACAGTTCCCGTAGAATTGAACNCTAACAACGGTTCGGCTATAATGGGTGACACAAACGCTACAATTGAAGTTGACTNTAACGGCTCAGAGCCGGAGAAGAATATNTCATTTAAGGCGTTGTCAAAGGCAGGGGTATATAAAGATTGTGAGATTCTCAATGTGCAAGAATCCACACGNACNCGCTCTTTTGAAACTAAAAAATATATATTTACTGTANAATNGCCTGACACTGAGCATGAAACTATCCCGGTTAGAGTCTATTTCAACGGTCAGCAAAAGATGCAGGTAAATGTGGAAGTTATANCTCCGCAATTCAGCGCAGATGCAGATGTATTTTCAAGTTANGCAAGATTGCGCATAACTCCTGAAAATAATGATGAAAAAGCCATTATAGTCAGTGCATTGAAAATTTATCTCAATGGTTCTGCAGTAGATGAATCAAAACTTCAGCGCAATGCAGAGAGCGGCATTGTCACAATTTCCGGGATGAATCCCGGTCAGCCATATTCACTTGGCTACGGACTTATAGGGAGCTCTCCGAGCAAGTCTTTGAGTGTTAATTCTGAGAGCGCCACTCCCTTGAATAATGGAGATTTCTCTGATGTGCATCAAACCATTAATCACAGCAATGTAGAAGTAGGTGGTAAATACAGTTATACAATAGCATATCAAGCCACTGCCAATATCGTTAGGGATGAGCCGACCGGTTGGGCTTCAATAAATGCCAAAACTTGTTGGTTTGATTGTCCCGGAGCAAAAAATACTTGGTTTCAAGTTCCCTCAACCTACGCTGAAAACGGTAAGGTAGTACTCAGAAATGTGGCTTACGATCATAATGGTGTGAAACCGGCTGGAATGCCTACCGGTCTGGGAAAGACCTCATGGTATAATACGAATGTCNCGACTTTCACAAATTTNGCAGCAGGCGAATTATTCTTGGGTACTTATGCTTTTAGCGGTTCTGAATCCCGCACCGATGGCATAACTTTTNAAGATCGCCCCTCTNCTGTAAGTTTTGAGTATTCTTACACTCCTCAGGGAAGTNACAAAGGTTATGTTGAGGTAAGCGTTCTTGACGGTTCAGGATCGGTTATAGCTTCTAATTCCTCAACACTGGATGCCTCGTCAACAACGACAACTAAGAATGTGTCATTAACTAATTATCCTTTTGGAAAGAAAGCGTCTTCCATTAGAATCTGCTTTAAATCATCTAATGGATCTGCTCCCGTGCATATCCCTTCAGGCAGCGAATTATCCGAAGGTTTCAATGCCGGCAATTTCGGCAATAAGAATCTCGGTAATAATAATTATCATGCCGTGGCTACAGGTTCTGTATTAACAATTGACAATGTGAAATTAAACTATTAAAAGAGAAGATTCAATATGAATAAATATATCAAAATATCACTTTCCTTGGCAATTGTTGCGATGCTCGGTGCGTGTGCCAAAGATGAGCCTTTCACAGGGAAAGATTATCAGGGAGAGGGTAAGGTGCTGAAGAGTGCTCTGACTCTTGAAATTAACAATGCCGATGGCGTTCAGCGTTTTTACGCCCGCACTCGTGCAGTAGCTCCAAGTGTTGACGACTTCACCGTAGATTTCACTCGCGAAGGTGAGACTTCACCCTATGTTTCTTATACATATAAAAATATGCCGGAGATTGTTACCCTTCCGGCGGGAGCATTTACTGCAGTGGCTCACTATGGCGAGAATGCAGCTCAAGCATGGGAAGAACCTTATTTTTACGGAGAAACTAAGTTTATAGTTGTTGCTGATAAAATCACGGATGATGTTGAACCTATCGTGGCAAAACTTAATAATATCCGCGTAACAATAAAGTTTGACAGTTCATTGCGAAATGTAATGGGGTCAGATGCTAAAGTAACAGTAAAAGTCGGCGAGTCCGGCTCGCTCGATTTCACTGCAAGTGATGAAGAGCGTTCAGGCTATTTTGCTTACGTTGAAAATTCAAATTCTCTGACCGCTACTTTCACAGGTTTGGTGGAAGGTTTCAATGTAGTGGAGACTAAAGGTTATGACAATGTTGCGCCCGGCTCTCATTATAATATTGTGTTCCGATTGCACGACGCCGGTGCGGAAGATCCCGGCACCATTACCGGAGGTGTTACTGTAGACGCATTTGTGGAAATTGTGGATATGAATGTAACTCTTGATCCGGAGGAAGATGAAATTTTGAAAGATGACCTTCGTCCTGTAGAAGGCGATGAAGAAAATCCGGATACCCCGGATGTTCCGGGCGATGATACCAAGACAAAGCCACAGGCTTCCGCTCTTGAGCCGTCAGGAGATTATGAGGGATATACGAAACTCAATTTGGCGGCAGTAAATGAAGTTACCGATAAACTTTATTGTGCATGGAAAGTTGAGTCTAAAGCTCCCGGCGGATTCCAAAAATTCGATGTGGAAATTAATTCCGATACTTTGACTCCCGATGAACTCGAGGGTGTTGGACTTCAAAAGAATTTGGATTTGATAAATCCCGGTCAATTTGAGGAAACTCTTTCCGGACTTGGCTTCCCTGTAAATCTTGGCGGGAAAAGTGAAGCAGAATTTGATATCACCGGATTCCTGAGCTTGATGGCATTGTTGGGAGAAGCTAATCATGAGTTCAAACTCACAGTTACTGATGCCAACGGCACTTCAGTTATTTCAATTAAACTTCACACTAATTAATCGACGACACAGAGATGAAAAAATTATTTAAAATATTTGGAATAGCAGCCGGATGTCTTGCAAGTGGGATGGCGTTGCAGTCATGTGCGCTCGATGATCCTTTCAATGCTCAAGAGGGCGAAGGGCGTGTGAAAATGAAGTTAGTAATCAATTCCGANGTAACTCGCGCGGAAANCGNTCCGGNTGATTTATCTGCCAATTGTGTGGTGTATATTTCCGGTNGTAAAGGACTGCTTCATAAATATCAGGGACTTGAAAACGTGCCCGATGAACTGACTTTGAAAGCAGGTCACTATGTCGCAGAGGCTTGGACAGGTGACTCCGTAACTGCTTNTTTTGATAANANANTCTTCCGTGGTTATCAACCTTTCGATGTGTCGGCAGGTCTGAATCAGGTTGTGCTTAATTGTAANATTGCCAATGTGGTGGTTTCAATTAATTCCGACAANGTGAATATGTCATTGATGAAAGATTTCAATGTTAAGGTTGAAAACACAAGAGGGGCACTTGATTTCACACCGGATAATTATTCCTATGCAAAAGGGTATTTCATGATGCCCAATGCTGACAATAATTTGAAAGTTACTGTTTCCGGAACAAATGCTGAAGGAAAAAACTTCTCAAAGGAACACGTTATTGAAGGCGTTCAACGTGCTCATGAATATGTACTGAATTTTGAATATAATCCCACTTTTGAGGAGGAGGGTGGAAGCTTCATCTCAATAATCGTTGATGATTCTGAAATTCTCGTGGAAGATGAAGTTGAAATTTTCAGCGCCCCTTCAATTAAAGGTGTAGAATTTGATGTTGATCGTCAGATTGTGGGCAATGCCGGAGCCTTCAGCCAAAAGATTCTTAAGATTAATGCATTTGGCGGAATAAAGAACTATATCTTAAATTCTCCGGACTATACTTATTTCGGACTCCCGGAAGAGAGCGTGGATTTAAAGCAATGCACTGCCGATATTGCTCAGGCTATTGAAAATGCCGGTCTCGTTTGTGATGAAAGTTATAATGAAAGCCGCAATATGGTGTTGAGTTATCTGACCTTAACTCCGAAATTGCTTAATTCTTTACCTGAAAGAGACGAAGAATATGTATTGACACTGAATATTGTGGATAATTATGGCAAAAATAAATTGCAAACCATCAGATTGGCTGTGGGTGAGGGTGCTATCGTGATTGAAGATCCGGTTACCATTGAAGATGCCGTAGACCCCAACAATTTGCTTGCTATTGGAAGTAAAAAAGCCACTCTTCGCGGTGCAATAGTAGATGGTTCTGCTTCAAATATCGGTATTCGTTATCGTGAATCGGGTACAACTGATTGGAATTTTGTAGCAGCCCCGAGTTCAGCCTCCAATGCCGCTGCCCGCAGACACCTATCTCCGGCAAAAGCATTGCGTACTCCCGGAGTCGGCTTCTCTGTGACACTTTCCAATCTGAAGCCGTCAACCCGCTATGAATATCAAGCTGTGGCAGACGATTTCAATTCGGAATCCAAGTATTTCACTACAGAAAGTGTATTCGAAATCCCTAACGCAAGTTTTGAAGAATGGTCAAATTATAAAGACAATAATAAAGTCTTGTTGCCAGGACCGGGTGGTGAACGTACTTTCTGGGATTCCGGCAATCATGGTTCGGCTATGATGAGTGTTACTTTAACCCAGGGTTCAACAGATATGTTCCATTCCGGAAGCAAGTCCGCACGTCTTCGTTCTCAATTTGTAGGTCTCGGTGGATTGGCTGGTAAATTTGCTGCGGGCAACGTTTTTGCCGGAATTTATAAAGGCACTGACGGCACTGACGGTATCCTTGAATTAGGAAGAGAATATGGAGGCAGCCATCCCGATGCAGTGAAAGTATTTGCCAATTATCGTCCGAAGCCCGCTGATAAGAATGGTTCTAAAAATGGTAAACTCAGCCAAGGCGAATTAGACAAAGGGCAAATTTATATTGCTTTGACCACTGAAAAGGTTGAAATCAGAACTAAAAAATCAAATCAGAAACTTTGGAATACCGATGATCCGTGCGTTTTGGCTTACGGTGAGAAAATATTTACTGAAAATTACGGTCCCGATGGAGCTCTTCAAGAATTGGTGATACCTTTCAAATATAAAGAGGCAGCCAAAACTCAAAAACCCTTATATCTCATAATAGTTTGCNCCGCTTCTATCTATGGNGACTATTNCGATGGAGGTGAAGGCNNCGCAATGTATCTNGATGATTTTGAACTTGTATATTANAATTAAGTAATAANATAAGATTAGAGCGGAGTGAATGATGTTTGCAACATTCAATCCGCTCTTTTTTTTATGATTAAACGTTAATTCGTAAAAAATTAACTAATTTTGTGAATTATTAAGCAAATTGACAATTTATGAATTGGAAATTTATGAGGAGTCCCGCTGTATTACTCCTTTTGATTACGGGATTGGCAATGTCCACAATCGAAAGTAGGGCTCAAGAATCATTTGAAAGAGATATTGAATCAGTGGTCTTTGTGCCAAAAGGGCAGTGGATCACAGGATTGTCAATTAATTATTCACAAACAAGTCAAAATAAATATCAGTTCTTCATTATTGAAGGCATATCCGGAGATACATATAGCTTTAAGGTATCACCCATGTTGCTCTACGCATTTAAAAACGATATGGCAGCGGGTGGACGTTTCAGCTACGACCGCTCATTAACCAAATTGGAATCAGCCGACATAACTTTGGATTCCGAAACCGACTATAATGTGGAGAACCTGTATAATCTTTCTCATAATTATTCAGTATCCGGATTGTTCAGAAATTATTTCTCTATAGGTAGATCAAAACGATTCGGCTTCTTCAGTGAGGTTCAATTGGGTCTGGGTGGGGGACAATCCAAATTGATGAAAGGTAAGAATGAAGATCTGTCTGGTACCTACGAGCGCAATTTTCATCTGACAATAGGACTTGTACCCGGTCTGTGCGTTTTCCTGAACAATTACTCCTCTCTGGAAGTCAACGTCGGGGTGTTAGGTTTTAATTATACTGACACCAAATCTATTCGCGACCAAATTTATGTCTCCCGTCGCAACAGCAAATCAGCCAATTTTAAAATTAATCTATTCTCCATTTCCTTTGGAGCAGCATTCTATTTATAATAATGAAGACTCTAATCAGACATTTCTTATTCTTGATCTTGGTGATCTGTGGAGGCTTCAATAATATAGTTGCCTCAGTTAATTCCCCGGCAGATAATAATAAAAATGTAAAAAGCATCACACGCACAGTTACCACTACACGTACTGAAACTCTTTATNTTCCGGNAGATTNCATTCCTAAGGAGCTTACAGATNCTTTAAATAGTCAACCNCGTGAGGGTGGAAAACTAATCTGGATACCCGATTCACTGACTTCCGACGTAAAGATTCTCTTAAANGGACATTCAAGAGTTGTGGATGATCCCTATAAAGTCGACAAATCGGAGACGGTGGTCTTCAAAGGGGATACCATCCCGATGATTCTCAAAGATAAAAATTTAGGTAGATACGACAGGGGATTGTTTAATTTCTTGTTTATTCCTAAAGGATCATGGAATTTCGGTCTGACTGCATCTTACGGTGAATTCGCCACTTCAGATATGGGTATGTTTGACTTAGTGAGCGATGTGAATGTAAATGCTCATGCTTTCAGCATCAAACCCTATCTCGGGTATTTTATTAAGAACAACCTCTCTGTCGGTGTCAGAATGGCTTATCAAAGAACAGTTGGCAAGATTGACTCCTTTAAGGTAGATATCGACGAGGATATGAATTTCAACCTCCATGACATCGCTTATAGGAGTGAATCTTATTCCGCAGCAATTTATCTTCAGCAATATATGGGCTTGACCCGAAGAGGTCGCTTCGGAATCTATAATGAAGTGGAACTTTCGTTTGCTTCAGGTAACAGTGATTTCGACCGACCTTTCAGTGGTCAAATCCGCAAGACCCATACCACTAATATGGAGGCACGCTTGACTTTCTCACCGGGTGTTTGCGTATTTGTGATGGAAAATGTTTCCTTTAATTTGTCGTTTGNCGTTTTCGNCTTCTATATAAAACGTNAAAAACAATCCGANAATGGCGAACCGAGCGGGAGCANATNGAATTCGGGAGCAAACTTTAAAATTAATCTGTTCAATCTGGCTTTTGGTATTGGAATACATATTTAATGCGTAAATAAAAGTATTATGAGCATTAAGATTCGTTTAAAGAAAATTTGTTATGTGTATGGAGTCATACTTCTTGCACTCCTCGCTTCAGGATGTATAAAGAATGACTTGCCATATCCGAGAATTCCACAATATATATTAAAATTGGCTGCTGAAGGTGAGAGCGCACCGGCAAGCCTTGACAGCATAAACTATAAGGCAACAATCTTCCTGGAAGAAACTGTAGACATCCGCAATGTGAAATTCACCGAATTTAAAGTTACTGAGGGAGCCTCTGTAAGTCCGAATCTTCTTGAGGGATCCTACGACTTGTCTACCCCTCAGGTTGTAACTCTTTCCCTTTATCAAGATTATCCATGGCTTATAACTGCCGAACAAACCATAATAAGATATTTTGAAATTGAAGGTCAAATCGGAGAAACTACAATAGATGCCGTGGGAAGAAGAATATTGGTCAGAGTTCCGGAAACAGCTACTCTTTCTGATTTGACACTTAGCCGGATTAAACTCGGTCCGGAGGGTCTGACCACTATGATACCTGATGTGCAGCCCGGTAAAATTGATCTTTCGGAGCCTCTCCGTATTGCAGTAACTACTTTCGGAAGAACTGAAGACTGGACAATTTTTGTGGAAAAAACCGAGCTTGTGGTGCAAACAACGCAGGTTGATGCGTGGTCAATGGTTATTTGGGCTTATGGTAACGGTCCTGCTGATGTGAAAAATTCATTCCAATATAGAGAGAAAACATCTACTGAATGGATTGACGTACCCGTTGAAAATGTGAATCAGACTCAAGGTGCTTTCTCCGTATGTATTCCTCATTTAACTCCTTTGACCGATTATGTGGTAAGAGCAATATCAAATAAAGATATCGGCAACGAAATAGAGGTAAGTACTCAGGCTACAAAAGATCTGACAGATGGTAACTTTGACCAATGGTGGCAAAATGGCAGGGTATGGTGTCCATGGAATAAAGATGGTGTGCAATTCTGGGATACAGGTAACACCGGAGCCGCAACACTTGGACAGAGCAATGTTCAGCCTTCCGATGATACTCCCGGAGGGATTGCGGGGCAGAGTGCACAACTTGAAACTCGCTTCGTGGGAATTGCCGGAATAGGGAAACTGGCTGCCGGCTCAATTTATACCGGTACGTTTGCAAAAGTCGACGGCACCAACGGGATTCTTGATTTCGGAAGAGAATGGCCAATTCGTCCTACAAAATTAAGAGGATACATGAAATTCCATTCGGAACCAATCAATTATACCAATAACGAGTATCAATATTTGAAGAATCGCCCTGATTCGTGCCATATCTATATTGCTATGACAGATTGGACTGCCCCATATCAAATCCGAACCAATCCTAAAAACAGACAATTGTTTAATCCCAATTCTCCGGAAATTATTGCATACGGAGAATTAATTAAGGGTAACGATACAAATGGATGGGAAGAATTTGAAATTGAGTTGAAATATCGGTCTACCGCTAAAGTCCCCCGATATATCCAGATCACTTGTGCCGCTTCGAAATATGGTGATTATTTCACAGGTGGTACAGGAACATGTCTATGGGTTGATAATCTTTCCTTGGGATATGATTATTAGAGTGTATAAATAATGAAAAAATCGGACTGGAACTTAAATAAAAGACTAAAATCNTTCTATTTCGCCTTTCNGNGGATTGCNAATCTCTTTTCAGAGCCGAACGCTTGCATTCATGCTTTTGTTGCTATCATTGTATTGCTATGCGGATGGTATTTTGAACTGACCAAATCTGAATGGTGTGCAGTAATTCTTTGCATTGGCGGAGTGTTTATGGCTGAAGCCTTCAATACATCCTTTGAGAAATTATGCGATAAAGTGTCACCCGAAAAGAATCATCTGATCGCTCAAGCAAAAGATTTGGCGGCAGGAGCTGTATTGATTTTCGTTATTGCAGCCGTATCTGTAGGCTTGATAATTTTTCTGCCAAAATTTATTACTTTTTTTCTCGCGTTGTGCGACTAAATAAGCATGGGAGTGAATAAATTAAAAATAATATTTTTAAAGTTTCTTTTACTAATTCTTTTAGTCAATCTTTTCGTTTCAGAGGGGCGCTCACAAATTTTCGCNCCNGAANATTTTAAAGTTTCTCCNATAGAACNGACTCGTTTTCAAAAAAACTTTTCGTATGCAAGTGATGTGACTGCAATCGCTCTGCCGGTTGCAACATTAGCCGGCGTCTTAATTTCGCAAGATTGGGAAGGGTTAAAACAAGGAGCGCTTACCGCTTTGGTAGCCGGAGGTGCTACGTTTATTCTTAAATTAAGTGTAAGAGAATTGCGTCCGGATCACTCAAATTATCATTCCTTCCCGTCATTACATTCATCTGCCACATTTGCAACCGCTGCTTTTTTACAAAGACGATATGGCTGGAAATTAGGTGGTCCCGCTTACGCTCTTGCAACATTCACTGCCGTAGGACGCGTGGTAGGGAAGAAACATCATTGGTGGGATTGTGTAGCCGGAGCTGCAATTGGCGCAGGAAGTGCATTTCTTTTTACTCAACCCTGGGCAAAGAAGCATGAATTATCTGTTTTGCCCATAGCTGATTCTGATAACTTCGGACTTACCGCCTCCCTTAACTTTTGACTCTTAACATTTCTTAACATAATTTTACATATTTTTATTTCGCTAATTTACAACGGTTTTGCGAATAAAAAGTGATAAAAGTTGATTTTTCTTTCAAAAATATTTGG
>WFMC01000102.1 GCA_009177205.1 Bacteroidales bacterium | reverse complement strand
ATACATTGACCCGGCTCTTGACATCACTGAGGAGGTTATTGAAGGTCTGAATGCCCGATATAATAAAAAGGAGAAAAAATAATACTTCACTTTATATCATCTTTCTCAAAAAGAATTCATAAGATTACAACCGGTGTGTCAAGAGTTTTTATTTTGACACACCCTCTATTTTATAAAGTCTCTCTCATTTCTTACGGTGGAATAATTTTATGAATTGCTCAATGAAATAAACAGCCGTAATTTGTTATTATAAGGTATAACCCCCGCAACCTTATAAAGAATATAGAAATATGCTTGATGACAATATAATCCAGAAAGAAGCCAACGAACGCACTGTTTTAGTAGGATTGATAACAAAAAATCAGTCTGAAAGTAAAGTTAATGAATATCTTGATGAATTGGACTTTTTAGCTCACACGGCAGGTGCGGAACCTGTGGGCAGATTCATTCAGAAACTTGAATATCCCAATCCNCGTACTTNCGTCGGCACCGGCAAACTTGCTGAAATNGCCGAGTTCGTGGAAAAGGAGGATATCGGATTGGTGATTTTTGATGATGACCTTTCCCCTAAGCAGGTTGCTAACATTGAAAAGGAACTGAAAGTTAAAATTTTGGATCGCACAAGTCTGATTCTTGATATTTTTGCTAAAAGAGCGCAAACCGCCACAGCACGCACACAAGTGGAGTTGGCGCAATATCAATATCTTTTGCCGCGCCTGACGCGCATGTGGACTCACCTTGAGCGCCAAAGAGGCGGTATAGGTATGCGCGGTCCGGGTGAAACTCAAATTGAGACCGACCGCCGAATTATCCTGGATAAAATTTCCCGACTGAAAGAGGAATTGCGCGATATCGACAAGCAAAAGAATATCCAGAGAAAAAACCGGGGTAAGCTGACGCGCGTAGCACTCGTAGGATATACCAATGTTGGCAAATCCACTTTGATGAATTTGCTGAGCAAATCAGATGTGTTTGCAGAAAATAAACTTTTTGCTACTCTTGACACTACAGTTAGAAAAGTAACAATTGAAAACCTTCCGTTCCTTTTGACAGACACCGTCGGTTTTATCCGGAAACTCCCGACACATCTTGTGGACTCTTTTAAATCTACTCTGGATGAAGTGCGCGATGCAGATTTACTTGTACATGTCGTCGACATCTCTCATCCTAATTTTGAAGAACAAATTGCAGTGGTAGAAAAAACTCTTAATGATATCGGAGCTTCCGACAAACCGCAAATCCTTGTCTTCAATAAAATTGATGCTTTCAAGCACACACCGAAAGACCCGGATGATTTGACCCCTGCAACACGCGAAAACATCTCATTGGAGGAATTGAAAAAAACATGGATGGCAAAAATGAATAATAATTGTGTGTTTATCTCNGCNAAGGAAAAANTNAACATTNCTGANTNAAAAGATATGTTGTATGAAAAAGCNANANAGATTCACACCAAGAGATTCCCTTATAACGATTTCCTTTATCAAACATATAATGAAAATGACAACCCGATTGATGTCGAAGCCGAAGAGATTGAATGAAAAGCAGATTGAAGTTTTAAAATCAGCCGGTTGCTTCGCATCGGATTGGAGTAAAGTTTCAATTCATCCGGACTCTGACCTGACCCTGATTCGCAATGTGGAATTTGAAGGGGAAGTGGAGATAGGATGCATCAATCGCTCTCTTTACCCTAAAAGTATCATCAGCAATGCGATATTAAAAGATTGCAAAATTTCCGACGGATGCCGAATCAGAAATATCGGAGGAGGACTTATCAATATTAAAGTTGGAAAGGGAGTTATTATCGAAAACACTTTCAAAATAGAAAATGAAAGAGGTTCGGCGTGTGGCATTGGCACACGCGTAACGGTTCTTGACGAAACCGGCTCCCGGGAAGTCATCTTATACCCTGGTCTCAACGCTCAGGAAGCGATGCTTATGGCGCGGGCAAGAAGGAGTGAAGCCGAACATATTTATAATCGCACTTCAGTCTTTATCAATAAGCTCATAGAGGAGATTGAAGCAGAGACTTCCTTTGATATCAGCGATTATTCGGAAATAAGCAACGCAGGTTTTTTAACTAATATTCATCTTGCCGGTCCCGTTAAAATTGAAGGGGCAAACGCGTTGCGCAATGGCACTATAACTTCATCAGCAGAAAATATAAAAGAATCTTTAACATATATTGGCTCGGCAGTAGATGCTGAAAATTTCATAATAGACGACGGATGTGTCGATTCGGGTGCAATTCTGAGGAATTGCTATGTGGGGCAAGGAGTAAAAATTGAAAAAGNGTTTACTGCTCATGATTCCTTATTTTTTGCAAACTCCATCATGGAGAATGGAGAGGCTTGCGCACTTTTTGCCGGACCATACACTGTCTCCATGCATAAAGGAACACTTCTTATCGGGTGCCAGACATCCTTTATGAACGCAGGGTCATCAACCAATCAGAGCAATCACATGTATAAGTTGGGACCTGTGCATTGGGGTGTATTGGAACGTGGCGTAAAGACCTCTTCCGGTTCGTATCTCATGTTGGGCGCCTATATCGGAGCATTCTCTTTATTGATGGGAAGCCATAAAACTCATCCTGATTCCCGTGAATTCCCTTTCTCCTATCTTTTTGGAGACCCTCAGGGAGCCACGGTGGTAGTGCCCGCCGTTATGCTCCGAAGTTGCGGATTGATGCGCGATGAGAACAAATGGCCCGCCCGCGACCGCCGATTATCACTTCCCGTTTCAAAACGAAATGATCGAATCACATTCCCGATTCTGAATCCTGTCACTGTGGAATCCATGATAAAGGCTTTAGAGATAATCCGACCGATGCTCAGCAAACCTGCCGATGACGATCGTTATCATAGGTATAAGGGAATGAAACTCTCGCGTGCCTCACTTGAAAGAGCCCTGAAATTATATTATGTAGCTGTTCTGAAATATCTGGCAATGGTGTTCTTCCCTCAATATCAGGAAATAGGATTTACCCATCCATCAGAAGAAAAATGGAAGTTTCCCGCGCAACCTGAAAATGAAGCTCAACTGGAATTCGATTCTGAAAGATGGATAGATTTGGGTGGTCAGGTCATGAGATTTCACACTTATACTGATGCTGTTGAAGCGAAGAGTGTGGAAGAAGCGGATAATATAATGTCGGAAGCTTTCAAAAATTATGAAGAGGAGCAATTGAGATGGATTGCAGCCCGCTTCCCTAAGAATTTGAGATTGGATGCAGCCGAAATTATTAGGGGTGCTAAAGAATTTGATCGCCTGGTAGAGATTGATCGGGAAAATTATCGCGAATCATTATCTGCCGAACAGGGGATGTTGCGATTATCCTGACTCACTTTATAAGGGAGTCATCCTTATTATAGTGATTTTCAAAAATATTTTGTCATTTCATAAATTTTTATTAATTTTGTCGCGCTCGTCATAAAGTGTGGCGAAAAGAGAATTATTAACCCTATTTATTAACTATTAATGTCTGAATTAAAAATTCAAACTCCAATCGAAGATTTCGATTGGGAAGCCTTTGAAAAAGGCAACGTAGCAGGCGACAAGTCTCGCGAAGAGGTAATGAAAACCTACGACAAGACTTTGACCACTGCAAAAGATAACGAAGTTGTAACCGGCGTAGTGAAAAACATTTCAAAACGCGAAGTGCGTGTCGACATCGGCATGAAATCCGACGCCATCATCCCCATCTCTGAATTCCGTGTANAANNNNGTANTTTGAAAGTTGGCGATGAAATCGAAGTTTTCATTGAAACTTTGGAAGACAGAAACGGTCAGCTTCGTCTCTCTCACAAGAAAGCTTGTCAAACTCGCTCTTGGGATCGCGTTAATCAGGCTCTCGAAAATGATGAAATTATCAAAGGATATGTTAAGAGTCGCACTAAAGGCGGCATGATTGTTGACATCTTTGGAATCGAAGCATTCTTGCCCGGCTCTCAAATTGATGTTCGCCCCATCCGCGACTACGACGTATATGTCGACAAGACAATGGAATTCAAGGTTGTTAAAATCAATCAGGAATTCAAAAATGTCGTTGTTTCTCACAAAGCTCTTATCGAAGCTGAACTTGAGCAACAGAAGAAAGAGATTATCTCCAAACTTGAAAAAGGTCAAGTCCTCGAAGGCAAAGTTAAGAATATCACTCCTTACGGCGTATTCGTTGACCTCGGCGGCGTAGACGGTCTCGTTCACATCACTGACCTTTCTTGGGGCCGCGTTCCCGATCCCCACGAAGTTGTGGAATTGGATCAGGATATCAAAGTCGTTATTCTCGACTTCGATGATGAAAAAAGACGCATCGCTCTCGGTCTCAAGCAACTCCTCCCCCATCCATGGGATTCACTTGACCCTGAACTCAAAGTCGGCGACCACATCAAGGGTAAAGTTGTCGTTATGGCTGACTACGGAGCATTCGTGGAAGTTCAACCGGGCGTAGAAGGCTTNATTCACGTTNCTGAANTGTNTTGGAGCCAGCACCTCCGCTCCGCTCAGGATTTCCTCAAANTTGGCGATGATATCGAAGCAGTAGTGCTCACTCTCGACCGCGACGAANGCAAGATNAGCNTCGGCANCAAGCNGCTCAAAGCNGACCCATGGGAGAATANCGAAGAAAAATATGCAATCGGCAGCCGCCACACTGCTAAAGTTCGCAACTTCACTAACTTTGGTGTATTCGTAGAAATCGAAGAAGGTGTTGATGGCTTGATTCATATCTCCGACCTCTCTTGGACAAAGAAAATCAAACACCCCTCAGAGTTCACTTCAATCGGCAATGAAATTGAAGTTCAAGTTCTCGAAATCGATAAAGACAATCGTCGCTTGAGCCTCGGCCACAAACAACTCGAAGAGAATCCCTGGGATGTATTTGAAAATATCTTCACTGTCGGCTCTATCCATGAAGGCACAATCACTGAAGTAATGGATAAAGGTGCTGTAATCTCTCTCGAGCAAGGTGTTGAAGGTTTTGCAACTCCCAAACATCTCGTTAAACAAGACGGTTCACAAGCTCAACTCAACGAAAAACTTGATTTCAAAGTAATCGAATTCAATAAGGATTCAAAACGCATTATTCTTTCTCATTCTCGTATTGCTGAAGACGAAGTGAAGAATGAAGCTCGCGCTAAAGCTCCTAAGAAAGCTTCAGCTCGCAAGGAAGAAGAGGCTGCAACTCCCGCTATTGAAAAGACTACTCTCGGCGATTTGAGCGAATTGCAAGCTCTCAAAGAACAACTTTCTAAAGACTCTAAATAATTTTAATCATTATAACAATATGAAAAAAGTATTTTTATGCGCTGCTGCCGTTGCTATGCTCGGCCTCGCTGCTTGCTCAAACAAAAATGCAGAAAACGCTGACACAGCTGCTCTCGATTCACTTCAAGACACAACTGTAGTTGTTGAAACTGAAGTTGCTGTTGATTCAATCAACCCTGATTCAGCTGCTGTTGCAGTTACTGAAGCTGCTGCTGAAGTTGTAACTCCCGCTGAAGCTCCTGCTAACTAATTTTTACAGAGCAACAACAAAATTTCAGGACCTCTTTGCCTCCCGGGCATTGAGGTCCTTCCCTTTTATATTACAGATAATTTTGCCATATCCCGTAAAAGATTTTTAAATTACATTTTATTTTAAAAATTTTGAAGTAGCGATAATTTATATTAATTTTACATTCCAAATGCGTTAATGTATCAAATGAAATGAAAATGCAAGGCAAAAAAATATTAATCAAAAAAATCGGAAAAGTTTTTTCGATTTTTTGCCTATGCCTGACATTCTCATTATCTATCTCCATTCCCTCATTGGCGGCTTCGAATAAATGGGAAACGCCAAAGACTGAACGCACTGATGCAAAAACCATAATTAAAGATGCCGACACGGAAATCAAAGCGGCAAGAGGTGTAATTATAATACATTCCTCTAAACCAACCCAGGTTAAAGTTTACACAATTCTGGGTCAACTCGTCAATCGCGAAAATCTCCCCGCCGGACAATCTCAGTTAAATCTCTCCACACATGGCGTTTACATAATCAAGACGCCTGAACTTACATGTAAAATTGCATTGTAGTTTAAATATTGAATAATTTATTAAAAAACCATAAATCAAGAAAAACCTATCATGAACACACCTAATCTTGAATGGGAAAAACTAAGTTTCTCTTACACTCCCACAGACTATAATGTGCGTTGCACATATAAAGACGGAAAATGGGGTGAAATCGAAGTTTCGGATTCTGAATATTTCCCTATGCACATTTCTGCTGCCTGCCTTCATTATGGTCAGGAATCTTTCGAAGGCTTGAAAGCTTTCAGAGGTAAAGACGGCAAAGTGCGTATTTTCCGCATGGAAGAAAATGCAAAGCGCTTTATCCGCTCAGCAGAAGGCATTTCCATGCAGCCTATGCCCGTAGAGTTATTCTGCGAAATGGTGAGAAAAGTAATTAAACTCAACGAACGCTTCATTCCTCCCTACGGCACCGGTGCTTCACTTTATATCCGACCNCTCGAAATCNGCATATCANNCCTCGTANGCGTATNCNCCGCTAAAGAATACATGGTCATCATGNTCGTAACTCCTGTGGGACCCTATNNCAANGNTGGATTNAAGCCTATCAAGGTCTGCATGTCTCGTGAATATGACCGTGTCGCTCCTAAAGGCACCGGCTCAATCAAAATCGGAGGCAACTATGCCGCTTCCTTGAACGGCGGACAAAAAGCTCACTCTTTGGGTTATGGCAACATGCTTTATTTTGACCCGAAAGATAAGAAATATATTGATGAATGTGGTGCAGCTAATTTTTTCGCCATCAAAGATAACACATATATCACCCCTAAATCGGAAACGGTGCTCCCATCCATCACCAACATGAGTCTGGAAGTATTGGCAAAAGACCTGGGGCTCAATGTCGAACGTCGCCAATTCACGATTGATGAGTTTGAGACATTCGAAGAATGTTCAGCCTGCGGCACAGCCGCCGTTTGCTCTCCCATCGGACAAATTGATGATTTGGACAACAATAAGTCTTATGTCTTCGGCAATGGCAAAGATGCAGGTAAATGGACAACTGCACTATACGACAAACTGCGTGCGATTCAATATGGTGAAGAACCGGATGTGCACGAATGGTGTGAAATTCTGATTGAAAAATAATCTTTATTCTTCATAACTTCAATGAGAGGGTGGACAAAATGTAAATTTTGACACCCTCTCTTACTTCTGTTTTCTATGAAATTTGATTATCTGAAATATTATCCTGAGAATCAGCAACTACGGGATCTGCTTTTCACTCATTCCCGTTGTGTGGCTGACAAAGCATTGGAAATTGCTAAAAAACATCCTGAACTAAAACCCGATACGGAATTTATCGAACGGGCAGCTATGCTACATGATATAGGAATCGTAGCTTGCGATGCACCCGGAATCTTTTGCTATGGCTCTCTGCCATACATCTGTCATGGTGTGGAGGGTTCACGCATATTGGCTGAAGAAGGATTACTTAAAGAAGCTCTCGTTTGCGAACGGCACACCGGTTCGGGGCTCACNGCGCAGGAGATTGCTGATGGAGTGCTCCCNCTACCTTTCAGGGANATGTTGCCTTTGTCGGTTGAAGAAAAGATTATATGTTATGCCGACAAATTCTTTTCAAAAAATCCCGACTCTCTTACCAAGGAGAAGAGTGTGGATGAAATTATAGAGCAAATGAAAAGATTCGGAGAGCAACCCCTGAAGCGGTTCAAGGAGTTGCACGAATTGTTGAAGTAAGAATTTAACTATTATTACATATTGGCAAACACTTTTTTTATTAACTTTGTAAGTTAGTTCAAACCAAACTTTAACATTCGGAAACGTAATCCACGGAAGATTACCTTTTTATCTTCGATTACTTTTTTCTCCGGCAACCGACTGCATCATAGTGAAACGGCTTATACCCTTTATCATTTTTCTTATTGTCATGGCGTTAGCAATGGCAAGCCCCGGCATTTCCCAGAAGAAAGAGGGTAAAAAGACTCAAACCGATTCCATATCAAAAAGAAACGTTAAAAGAGATTCTGTAGCAGGAAATTTATTGTCGGAATTAGCTAAAAGCCCTATATCCTCCGATTCCATTGCCGGAGTAAAAAGAGACTCATTGCCTGAGAATGATTCGCTGATGTCTGACGATAAAGTTAAACTCTCCAGACTCAACAAGAATCCTGATAATAATGATATGGAAGCCGCTGTGGCATTTGCCGCAAAGGATTCTCTACTGTTGATAGGACAAAACACAGCGATTCTTTTCGGCGATGGAGATGTGGAATATCAAGATTTCAAACTGAATGCCGACAGAATCCGGATTGACCTTGATTCGGCTATGGTCTCAGCATCCGGCTTACCCGATTCAATTGGCGAGATTTCCGGCAACCCGGTCTTTACCGATAGAGGCACAACCTACGAATCGNNNACAATNAAATATAATTNCAAGACAGAACGANGATATATCACAAATNTTATCACTGANCNGNGAGAAGGATTTCTAACCGNAGGTAAAACCAAAAAGAACCAANATNGCTCTTTCTTCATTGAAGACGGTAAGTACACCACCTGTGATGACCACGAACATCCTCACTTCTATTTGAAAATCACTCGCGGAAAGATGCGTCCGAAGCAAGATGTCGTGACCGGTCCCGCATATATGGTGCTGGCTGATGTCCCTTTACCCCTTGCCCTTCCCTTCGGTTATTTCCCATTCTCCAAAGATTATTCAAGCGGTATTATCTTCCCGTCAATCGGAGAAGATTATAACAGAGGTTTCTATCTTCGCGACGGAGGTTATTACTTCGCAATTAACGATTATGTCGATTTAGCCCTTCGAGGAGAAATTTACACTAAGGGCTCATGGGGAATTTCCGGTGCTTCCACTTATTCCAAAAGATATAAATTCAGAGGCAATGTGAATTTCTCCTACCTCACCACAATATATGGCGATAAGGGGATGCCGGATTATTCGAAGCAAAAGAACTTTCAGGTCATTTGGACACACTCAATGGATGCAAAAGCAAATCCGAACCTGAACTTCTCGGCTTCAGTGAATTTCACTACTTCCGGCTACACCCGAAATGATTTGAATTCTTATTATAATCAATCATTCACGGAAAACACGAAGTCATCATCCATCAATATGACTTATAATTTCCCCGGCACCAAATGGAGTCTCTCCACCACCGCCTCTCTTTCTCAAAGAACTCAAGACTCCACACTATCCGTATCTTTCCCCAACATCACTATTTCTCTCTCCCAAGTTGCTCCTTTCAAACGCAAAAAAAGCGTTGGCGGAGAAAAATGGTATGAAAAAATACGCCTCTCTTATACCGGTCAATTACAGAATTCATTGACTGCTAAGCAGAATGTATTTTTTAAAAAATCTTTACTCAAGGATTGGCGTAACGGCATGAAACACTATGTGCCTGTTTCAGCTACTTTCTCTGTATTTAAATATATCAATGTGTCTCCCTCAATTACCCTCAACGACAGAATGTACACATCTAAAATTCGTCGTCAGTGGGATCCTCAGGCATCTGCTGAAATTACCGATACGACCTATTCCTTCTATAATGTCTTTGACTTCAATGCCGCCATATCACTGGATACAAAAATCTACGGTTTTTGGAAGCCGATGAAGTTCCTCGGCGATAAGGTCCAAATGATTCGCCATGTCATGACACCCACCATTACCCTTTCCGGAGCACCGGATTTCAGCGACAATTTCTGGGGGATATATGGAACATACACTTATAAGGATTCAAAAGGAGTGGAGCAAACAAGAAAATACAATTATTTCCAGCACACTCTCTTCGGAGCCCCATCGGCAGGCAAATCGGGCGTTTTGTCGGTCAACATCGCCAACAATTTGGAAATGAAAGTCAAATCGGATAAAGATTCCACCGGCGTAAAGAAAATATCCCTTATAGAAAACTTCTCAATCGGGCAAAGTTATAACTTTGCTGCGGACTCAATGAATTGGAGTAACCTCAACACCTCAATAATGTTGAGATTGGTCAAAAACTTCAATCTGAATCTTAATGCCACCTGGGATCCTTACACATATCAGCTTAATTCCTCCGGACGCCCGGTGAGAGTCAACGTGCCCCGATGGAAAGCCGGCAAAGGATGGGTTAGGCTCGCCTCAACAGGCACATCGTTCTCTTATACTTTCACCAACCACACTTATAAGAAAAAGAAGGATAACAACAAGGATAATCCGAAAGATGATGACCTGACGGAAGAGGAAGCTTTCACCGGCGATGCCACAAACGATGATTTCAAACAAAGAGTCGCCATGAGGCGAGCAAACGCGCGCAAAGAGGAGCAGACTGCCGATGCGGATGGATATGAAAAGTGGGAGTGTCCATGGAGTTTGACATTAAATTATTCCGTCAACTACGGATATGGAGATTTCGATTACCAAAAAATGGAATATAAGCCGAAATGGACACAAAATCTCAGCTTCTCGGGAAATATCAGACCCACGAAAGGTTGGAATTTCTCATTGTCTGCCTCCTACAGTTTCGAGCTTAAGAAAATTGCATATATGAATTGCTCCATTACACGCGACCTACACTGCTTCACTATGTCAGCATCATTTGTGCCTTTCGGACCATATAAATCATATAATTTCCATATCGCTGTCAACGCCTCAATGTTACGCGATTTGAAATATGACAAGCGCTCTTCCAACGATAATACGATTAAATGGTATTAATTTATAATCTTTTTTCATTTAATCCGATTTTTTAATTAACTTTGTAATAAGTTTGAGAATATGGCAAATTCTGCAATGTCATTATTTGACGAAATCCGTGAAAAAATCGAATCGCTTGGCAATCGACTCGAAATGGAACGCAAAAAAAATGCTGTATTACAGACCGAAACTGAAATTCTGAGAAAAGATCTGAAAGATTGCAAAAAGGAGTTGGAGCAATCTCAAAAGAAAATAGAATTTCTCACCCTCTCTCATCAACTCGCTTCCTCTCCTCAAGCTCTTGCTGATGCAAGATTGATAATCTCCGAAATGATTCGGAAAATTGATTCCGCTATCTCTCTGATCAAAAAAGACCCGGGGAATATCTAAGAATCTTTCTCTCCTCCCGATGTTATGGCAACTGACAAGGACAATTTTAAAATCGAAATCAATATAGCCGGAGAAACTCTCCTTCTCTCCGTTCCATATTCGAAACAGGAAAGCGTAAGAAATTGCGAACACGAAATTCAAGTGCTTTATTCCGACTGGAAATTCCGGTTCCCTCGGAAAAGTCCGTCTGAATTATTGGCTATGATAGCTTATCAATATGCGTCTTTTTATCTTGAATTGAAAGCAAGGATGGATAAACTGACAAAATCTATGGAAGCAACATCTTCTCGCCTATCTTTTCTGCTTGATTCCGATAATATCGTTCCGGACTCCGATGCTCCGGACCATGAAATTTAAAATCCAAGGTGGCATTAACGCTTATTATATTGTAGCGGTGCCAATCTTCAATCAGTCAGATTTTTGCCGGTTTGCCATATCATCAACTCGCGACCTTAATTCTCGAGTTGCCTGTTATTATTGTATTTATTAATTTGACAAACTATTATAAAAATTTGAATTTTAATATCATATCATGGACACATCTATTTGGATTATATTATCTGCTATAGTATGCCTGATCGTAGGATATGCCATAGCTACTTATATGAGTCGCAAGCAAGCTCAATCAAANGCAAATCTCATTATTGAGGAAGCAAATCGCGAAGCTGATGTCATCAAAGAGAAGACTCTTTTAAAAGCCCGCGAGGAAGAAATGAAAATCACTTCCGATGCCGAACGCCAGGCATCTCAACGATTGCAGAAGGTGCAGGCATCCGAAGCCCGCGCAAAGCAACGTGAACTCCAGCTCAATCAGCAGCAGAGCGACCTCGCCCGCAAGAAAAAGGAACTTGACACCCGAGTAGTAAACATCGACTCCAAAGAACAACTCCTGGAATCACGCGGTCAGGAATTAGATCATCTTGTCAGAGAAGCACGCACAGAACTTGAACGCATTTCCGGACTCTCTGTGGATGAAGCTCGCGAAAAGCTCGTGGAATCACTCAAAGATGAAGCGAAATCTCAAGCAGCCGGATATATCAATGACATCATTGACGATGCGAAACTGACTGCTTCAAAAGAAGCTAAACGAATTGTGATTCAATCCATCCAACGCGTTGCAACGGAAACAGCCATTGAAAACTCAGTCACCGTTTTCCACATTGACAATGATGAAATTAAAGGCAGAATTATCGGCAGAGAGGGCAGAAATATCCGCGCGCTCGAAGCTGCTACCGGAATTGAAATAATAGTTGACGACACTCCCGAAGCCATCGTTCTTTCCGGTTTCGACCCGGTGCGCCGGGAAATTGCCCGCTTGGCTCTTCATCAACTTGTGGTTGACGGTAGAATCCACCNTGCAAGNATTGAGGNGNTTGTGGCAAAAGTCAAAAAGCAAGTTGAAGAAGAGATTATCGAAACAGGCAAACGCACTGCCATCGACCTTGGAATTCACGGACTGCACCCCGAATTAATCCGCCTTGTCGGCAAGATGAAATATCGCTCTTCTTATGGACAAAACCTTCTGCAACACGCAAGAGAGACTGCCAACCTCTGTGCGGTCATGGCTTCCGAACTCGGATTGAACCCCAAAAAGGCACGTCGCGCCGGACTACTTCACGATATAGGCAAGGTGCCTGATGACGAACCCGAATTGCCCCATGCTATTTTAGGCATGAAGATTGCAGAGAAATGTAAAGAGAAACCTGATATCTGCAATGCTATAGGCGCTCACCACGATGAAGTTGAAATGACTTCTCTAATCGCTCCGATTGTGCAGGTTTGCGATGCCATTTCAGGCGCGCGACCCGGTGTGCGCAGAGAAATAGTGGAAGCGTATATAAAACGCCTCAATGATTTGGAGCAACTCGCCCTCTCTTATCCCGGTGTAATCAAGACTTACGCCATTCAAGCCGGACGCGAACTTCGCGTAATTGTAGGCGCTGACAAGATAACGGATGAAGAAACCGAAAAACTTTCAGCTGAAATAGCTAAGAAGATTCAGGATGAAATGACATATCCGGGTCAAGTTAAAATAACAGTTATCCGCGAAACAAGAGCTGTCGCTTTCGCTAAATAACATTTCCCGACATGGATAATATACAGAATCTTCGAGGCACGCTTAATGTCACCAATTGGCTCGAAGGAGTAAAATATATTCCGGAAGATACTGAAATTGTGCAGGTATTATTTAAAAATACTCGCGCCGCTTTCTTCACAAATCCGGATCGCATCCCGCTGAAAATAGGTGATTGGGTTGCCGTGGAAGCATCTCCGGGTCATGACATTGGCAAAGTGATGCTGACCGGTCCGCTTGTGAATCTGCAAATGAAAAAAGCAGGCGACAAGAAGGAACCGGAATTGAAAAAGATATTCCGCCTCGCCTCGGAAAGCGATATGCTTAAATTCAAAGAGGCTCGCGATAAGGAACACAGCACAATGATTCGCTCCCGACAAATTGCCGCTGATCTTGGATTGGATATGAAAATCGGTGATGTGGAATATCAGGGAGACGGAGCTAAGGCTATCTTCTACTACATTGCCGATGAACGCGTGGATTTCCGAAAATTAATCAGAATCCTTGCCGACACTTTCAAGATCCGTATTGAGATGAAGCAAATCGGCGCGCGCCAGGAGGCAGGACGCATCGGGGGTATAGGTCCATGCGGCAGACCTCTTTGTTGCTCTTCCTGGATGTCCCGGTTTGTATCCGTCGGCACCGGTGCTGCCAGAATCCAAGACCTGTCAATGAATCCTCAGAAATTGGCAGGACAATGCGGAAAGCTCAAATGCTGTCTCAACTTCGAAACGGATACCTACGCGGAAGCCGCCAAAGACTTACCCCCCAAAGATGTCACTTTATTGACCCAAGACAGCGAATACTATCTGTTTAAAATGGATATTCTTGCCAATTCTCTGACTTATTCCACAGATAAACATTTGGCTGCTAATCTCGTAACAATATCAGGAGAACGCGCTCTTGAAATTATAAATCTCAACAAGCAAGGAATCAAAGTTGAAAAACTTATTGAAGAGACCAAGGCGGAGAAGAAGCAAAAGGAATATGTGGAGATTGTAGGTCAGGACTCTCTCACACGATTTGACAAGACAAAATCAAAATCTAAAAAACATAACAAGTCTTCTCACGCAGAGCAATCTTCAACGCCTAATGTTTCTCCCGCTCCGGAAGAAACGAATCAACATCGAAATCGGAATCAAAATCAAAATCACAGAAGGAATTCCCATAAGCGCAACAGGAATAATCGTCCTCAATCTTAATAAAAATGAGAAATTCTTGTCTCTTGTTTTTTCTATTCTTAATCTTTTTTGCTTCATGCAGAAAAGATGTGGCATGGAGCGGAGTGAGAGAGATTGATGTCGAGGGATGGGTGAATGAAAATCCGGCAGTTTTCATTCTTGATCCGGAAGCGTATGATTATCCCTACTCCGATAAATTTGATGAAAAGACATCAAGAGCAATGAATGATACGGCTCCGCGCCTTTCAGGGCGATTTGCCGGATTGATGACCTTACGTTATTCTGACGAGTGTAATGCTTCTGATTTGAAATTAGTAATGGAAAAAACATCCCTTATTAATGACATATCTTGCGATACACTCAAATNGCAGCTATTTTCTGATGAAGGATTGCCCCTTGGTAAAGGGCAATACGGATTGTATGAATTATCTTATGAACTCCCCGGAGAATTAAAGGTTGAAGAGGGCTCTTCAATAGCATTTTTCCCTATAAAATACTCCGTGCCCATAAAAGGGATTTCAGAAATTTCGTTGATATTAAAACAGATTAAATAGCTTTAGGAATGAAAATTTTAATTATTGGAGCGGGCAAAATGGGTAAATTCTTTTGCGATCTCCTCTCCGACCAAGGTCATGAAATGGCAATTCTGGATATTGATCCCAANNGCCTTTTATATACTTTTAATTGCCGTAGATTCATTTCTACAGAAGATGTGGAGTATTTTGCTCCGGATATGATAATCAATGCCGCCACAGTGAAATACACTATTCCCGCTTTTAAGGCTATACTCCCTTATATTCCTGAGAATGCAATTTTGGCGGATATCGCTTCCGTAAAAAAGGGATTGCCGGAATTTTATGCTGAAACCGGCAGGCGTTTCGTCAGCACTCACCCGATGTTCGGACCAACTTTTGCCTCTCTATCCAATCTCTCCAACGAGAACGCCATAATAATTGCCGAAGGGGATGCCGAAGGGAAATATTTTTTCAGAAAACTTTTTGAAAGTTTGAATCTAAATATATTCGATTATACTTTTGCCGACCATGACGAAACAATGTCATATTCCCTTTCTCTCCCTTTCGCTTCTACTTTGCTCTTTGCCAACGGGATTGATATGAGAAAAGCACCGGGCACAACTTTTAAGAGGCATCTTGATATTACCCGGGGTCTGCTCGGAGAAGATGATTTCTTGCTTCAGGAAATTCTCTTCAATCCTCATTCTGTCGAAAGACTTGACGAAATGATGGATTCCCTGCAAAATTTACGAGACTTAATCTCCTCGCAAGATGCTCAGGGATTGCGCGACAAACTCTCCTCCCTTCGCCAACGCATCAAGCCGAATTTTGAAAAGTATGATTAATCAATGTTATGATTTACCGGAATAAATAAAGAGGGAGCAATAATCCANAAGATTTGTCCTCTCTATTTTTCGGCTTTCGCCGGCTATATGTTTTTATAATATCAATCTCTGACGATCTGCTTGGATTTTAGTCACTAAGCTCCCCAACCATTGAAACCTGCAAATATTGACGGATTTCATCCGGAGTATAACCGCTGCCAATCAAATACATCAATTTTGTTATAGCAGCCTCTGCAGTGATATCATAGCCTGAAATTACGCCTGCCTTTGAGAGCATATCACCGGTGTAATAACGTTTCTGTTCATCACCACCATTGAGACATTGAGTAACATTATAAACTATCAATCCGCGTTTAACAGCATCTGCTACTGCATCCAAGAACCACTGTTCGGTCGGAGCGTTACCTGCTCCAAATGTGCGGAGCACAACTGCTTTAATACCGGGTGTAGCTAATTGAGCTCTAACCACGTCCTCAGTTATGCCCGGATATAACCAAAGTACCAATAGATTCGGATCCATATTGTAGAAAGGATCGAGCGGCAATTTAGTATCATGACGCATCAAGTAAGGAGTATTGTATGTAATGTGCAAATCAATGTCACCTAATGTCGGATAATTGAAACTCTTGAATGCATCGAAACCGGTAGAGGTGAATTTTGTAGAGCGACATCCTCTTACGATGTAATCCTGGAAGGCAATTACAACTTCTTGAATCATCGGATCGCCGTTTTCATCCTTAGCGGCTGCAACCTCTACGGCGGCGATAAGGTTTTCCGTACCATCTTCTCTGACTGCTCCGATAGGCAATTGAGAACCGGTAACGACTACAGGCTTTCTCAAATTTCTCAACATGAAAGAAAGTGCAGAAGCTGTATACGCCATTGTGTCAGTGCCGTGAAGAACTACGAATCCATCATAATTATCATAATTGTCTGCAATATCCTTCACTATTTGTCCCCAATATTGAGGATTCATATTTGATGAATCAATCGGGTTTTTGAATTGCACACTCTGGATATCATATCCTAATTTACCAATCTTGGGCACATTATCCATCAAATGAGAGAAATCGAATGGTTGAAGTCCATCAGGTGTTTCCACCATACCAATTGTACCTCCAGTGTAAATAATTAAAATTCTCGGTTTTACTGTGTTTTCCATAATTTCTAAAATTTTTAGTCTTTTTAATTCTTAATTCTTAATTCTTAATTTTTAATTCTTACTCGTAATATTGTTTGTGAATTCCGAATACAAAGTGGTTGACTCTGATGATTGTCACGATCAATACGATGGCTACGAAAATACCTACGATAATGAACGGGAAAATGTTTGTGTGATTACCGAAAATCATTTCAAAGAAACCAATCAATACCGGCACCATTGAAATTGCCACATAGTTCGCAACCTGAAGATATGCCAGAGACAAGGTTGATTTGGAATCGTTCGTAACAAGTTCCGTGGCCTTAGTGTAGAATATCGGCTGTGCAAGACCGTTGCCGAGACCTACGAGAGCCGCAGCGATTATATATAGTACAAATGAGTGTGTGAAGACAAACATTGCGAAACCTCCGAGAATCAAGGCTGTAGCAAAAATAAAAGTACCTTTCTTAAACAGTTTCNNAGNGCCTGTAACAACCAGACCGANGACAAACATCGCTAAATAGAAAACGGAAGTAACGGTTGAAACGGCTTCGGTTGACATGTGATACTGAGGCATCAAATTAGGCAGATAATATGCCGGCACTGAAGTGGCGAACACAAAGAAGAAATATGCCAGGAGCAGCCATATCGTTCTACCGACATAGAAACCTCCGCTGACCTTTTGACCCTTTGTGGAAAAACCGTCGTCATCACTTGCGGGCACTACTGCGGGAGTACTCTTCGCTTCAGTAGAGGCAGATGGTGCAGAAGCGGATGTCTCGGAAGTCGAACCGGAATAATCGCTTTGAGGAATCTTCTTCAAAAACGGAATCAATACTAATGAAACCAACGGAATCAAATATACCAGGAAGGGAAGGTGCCAACTCTTGGCGGCGAGGAAACCTACAACGAATGTCGCACCNACCAGAGCGATGTTACCGATTGCTNAAATGATACCCATCTGTTTCGTGNGGTACNTACCGGTAAATACGNCAGCGATAAGACCTGTGGAGNACGGAAGTATCANACCGCAACCTGCTCCCAACAGACAGCTCAACCANATAAGTGCTGTTAAGGAATTTGAGAATATTGATAACGCGCCTGCAACTATGTATAATATAGTACCCGCAGTGATTACGAATATCTTGTGTTTTGTCTCAGACAATTTACCTGAAAGCAACACAAACGGAATAATCACCAAATTCGGGAGTACTGTCAATAATTGAATTTTAAAGTCTGTTACGTCCGGGAATATACTTCTCAAACTTCCTTCTATCGGCGTAACTGCTAACCCCGGAAGGTCAACCGCCAATGATAATGACCATATTGCGAGGACAACCATCATCGAGATGGTGCCTTTACCTGTTTTTACTTGCATAATATTTAGTTTTAATAATGATAATAGTTATATATGAAATCTCTCTTAATCCACAATCTCTACTGTGTCTCCATTGAATATTCCGAGACCCAGTTTATTCATTATGGACTTGATGGCTGCCTGGGCTTTGACTGAATTGCCCGCGTCATCCAATGGAGGAGCAAAGGCAGCAACTCCAAACAATCCGGGCAAAACACCCATCACACCGCCGCCTACTCCGGTCTTTGCAGGAATACCGGACGTATACATCCAGTCACCCGTATGCTGGTAGAATCCAACCGCTGCAATCATAGCGGTTATTTTAGCTGCTAATTCAGCATCCATAACCTGCAGACCTGTGACCGGGTTTTTACCTTTATTGGCGATTGTCGATGCACAAATTGCAAGTTGCTCGGCTGTGATACCGACACTGCATTGACGTGTATAAAGGTCCAGACTCATCGGCACATCATCATAGATTCTGTTGTAGTCTTTTAAAAGCCATGAGATTGAACGATTCTGGAAATTAGTGTCTGATTCCGATTTATAAAGTTCATCTATAACTTCTGCTCGTGAGCCACACAAGTCAGCGAAATTATTGATGATCGCTTCCCACTTGCCCCACGAATCTCCTTGAGGTTTCACCATTGAACATGCGGTTATTGCACCTGCATTTACCAAAGGAGTGGAGGGATGGTCATTTTCCAATAGTATGGCAAAGATTGAATTAAACGGCAATCCGGTTGCGTCTGCTCCTATCTGTTTCAAAACGGCATCCGCGCCATATTGCTTTAACACCAATATGGCGGTTAAAACTTTTGAAACTGATTCGATGCCGAACTTATATCCGGTATCTCCTACGCTTATCACTGTGCCGTCAAGCAGCGTAAGACTGATGCCAAATAAATCAGGATTTACGTTTGCCAGATAGGGTATATAATGAGCATTCAACCCACCTTTTATATCCTTACATTCGGCGTAGGTCTCTTCTACCGCCTGCTTAATTTGAGCTTTTGTCAGCGTTTTTTTCATAATTTTGAATGTTTTTTATAATTTTATTTAATTTAATTTCTATTATAATAACATTCTCCAAAAAATATAGTTCTGCTATTTTTATCTGCCGACCTCTCTCAAAAATCATTCTTTTTATATAATTTTGTAAAAATTTATTCCTAAGTCGAATTTAAATTTCTGTAATATAGCATTTAGAGAATGGCAGTTTTTTATACAATATTACTTCTGATAATTTCCAATATTTTTATGACTCTTGCATGGTATGGTCATCTGAAAATGCAAGAGTTGAAATGGATAGATAACACCACTCCCCTCTTTATCGTTATTCTCATCTCCTGGGGTATAGCCCTATTGGAATATTGCTGTCAGGTGCCGGCTAACAGAATGGGATTTCACGGCAACGGCGGACCCTTCACACTTATGCAACTCAAAGTTATTCAAGAAGCTGTAACCCTGATTATCTTCACTCTCTTTACGGTTGTCTTCTTCAAAGGGGAATCTCTGCACTGGAATCATTTCGCGGCCTTCGTTTGCCTGATTTTAGCTGTTTGGCTTGTATTTCTTAAGACTTAAACGGAATTTCAGATTCAAAGATATATCTCTTATTATCAATCGGAAAAGTAAACTCCAACCTCTGAGCGTGTAAATGGAGTCTTTGAGTGTCCCCCTTTCTTACCCCATATATTCTATCTCCGACAATTGGCATATTCAACCCCTCCGCAGATGCAGAGTGAACACGCAGCTGATGTGTCCTTCCGGTCAAAGGATTAAATCTGACCCGGCTAATGCCGTCCTTTACCTCTATAAATTCATATTCTGTAATTGCCTCTTTTCCGTGTTCATAGTCTACTTTCTGACGCGGACGATCAAATATATCGGCAATTATGGGAAGATTCACACTACCCTTCCGGGACAAATCATTGATTTTATAATTCCCCTCCAGATCGGCATAATAAACCTTCTTGATCCTTCTGCTGCTGAAAAGGGATTGCATTATTTTGTATGACGCATCGCCGAAAGTTGCTAAAATCAAACCGGAGGTGTCCTGGTCAAGTCTGTGAGCGACTTTAACCTTTTTGCTCTCTCCATATTTCTCCAGGAGCCAATCCTCAACCGATATTTTTGCACTTTTGCCCCGAACGGATAACACTCCCGCGGGCTTATCAATTACACAAAAATGCTTATTCTCAAAAATTATTTTTGGAACTGATATTTTATTTGATGATACTTCAGAATCGATAGGCGGCGTTACTTCCAAACCCTGAAGCATCCATGTCAATATCGGCAGACATTTTCCTCTACACGCCGGATAATGACTCCCATGCAACCTGACCTCACCATTCTTTGACTTGCCGAACCAATATTNTGCAATAGCAACTGNNNTCCATCNACGCAAATATGCTGCTTGTAANAGTTTTGGCGCGCAACATTNTCCNGCTCCCGATGGTGGTACTTTAATTGAAGTATCCTTAAAAATATCAATAAGACTCTTACTTTCCCCCTTTNCGNTTTTAAACATAAACTGAGAGANCAACCATTTTTGTNATNCTTCCGAATCCCTGCNGCGTCTNTCTTNCATTTCTCTCAGTCTGTTCTCCGCCTCTCTCCATCTCTCTTCGAGCGGCAGAATTTCATCCTTTAACCTTTTCCTGATTCGCTTGAATTCCGCCTTGTCAAACTGACTTTGACGAATTAATTCCTTGGTCTGACTTTGCGAAAGATTTTTTCCTTTCCGTTGCTCATCCCTTTGCTGTTTATTCATGCGGAAAATTTCTTTATACTCTTCCAAAGTACGCGTCATTCCATCCATCCCTTCGGAATAATCCATCCTCAACGGAACGACAACATTTCTCTCGAATTCTGAAATCTCACGGTTATAATATGATATACGCTCTTCTTGTGTCCTGAAATATCCGTTGGGTTGGAGGTAATCAAATGCAGGCTCCACAAATCCGGGATAATAAAATCCCGAATCCCCGATTTGACCGGAAAAGGCATATAAAATCCGACGTCCTCCTTTTTTATCTGACGCAATAAGCACACCAATCATCTTCCCTTCTTCCAACTCACGATAAAACATGATGTCCTCGGGATTCCCGCTATTTTTTAGCTTGGAAATTCGATTGAGCAATTCTTTAAAAGCCTCATCAGTTTCTCTATCCGGAATATAATCAAAGGGATTGTTCATACAGACTCTTATGATGTGCGTGTGGCGCTTTGAACCGTCGGGGTTAAATCCGCGGGAAGAACTCTGGATTTATATGTAAAGATTAATACCAAAACTGATAATGAAAGAATGGTTATGGCAGTGGAATGAAGCATATTGCCCAATCCTACCAACGGACTTACTGCGGCACCGAAAACATAACCCATCAGTCCGATTAGTGCCGAAGCATCCCCGGCATATTCCCGACCTTCATTCATCGACAACGTATTCCCGACAGTGAAAAGGAGACCCAGGAAAACAAGCATTGGCAGGTTTAAGGCCTCATACACCCAGATATTATCCACAAGATAGAAACATGCGAANTGTGCGATAGCTGTCACCAATAATCCTCTTCCACCTATCACTGCAGCCCGCTTCAAAGGTTTGAAATGAAGCGCAAAAGTCGCTCCTGCCGCCACAAACAGAGCATTAACCCCCATAAAGCATCCGAATTGCAATTGACTGAAACCGTAGTGGTCCTGGATAATGAATGGAGCTGAAGATATGTAAGCGAATAACACTCCGAGGGCGCTCCCTTTTAACATCACATGCGTGACAAAAAATTTATTCCCGGCGAGAATTTTATAATTTCTGAATGCGACTCCGAAATGACCCGTAACCCGACGGGATTTCGGCAAAGATTCTTTAAAGGCGAATGTGAATAATAGAAGCAATGCGCTGAATCCGAAAAGTATCCAGAAGATACCTTGCCAACCGATTGAACGGGCCACCAATCCTCCGATTACCGGGGCGCTGGCAGGCGCGAAACCGTTGATGGCACCGACAAGTGCCATGACTTTTGCCAAAGCCCTACCCTTATATAAGTCCGCAGGAATTGTTCGCGCAAGGAAATATCCGCCCGAGGCTCCAAGTCCCTGAATGAGACGCCAAAAAAGGAATATATAAATGGTTGTTGACCAAACGCTGCACGCTGCGCCTATGGCAAATACAATCAGGGTGACAAATAGTATTGGCTTTCTTCCGAAGCGGTCACTTAACGGACCCAAAATCAATTGACCGAGTCCAAGACCAATCATTCCGAATGTCAATCCGAGTTGCACTATGGAGCGTGAGGTGTGAAAAGATCGCACCATTTCCGGTAATGTCGGCAAATACATATCGTTAACAAACGAACCGAATGCGCTCAACAAAGCCAAATATATAACCAAAAAAACAAAATATCCTCCCGTATTGCCGATAGTGGATGATTCAGTGAAATTATTTGAAGAAGCATTTGCCATAATTGAAGTAAAAAACGGTTACTCGGCGTAGAGATTTTCTTCCTGTTGAGGAATGTATTGCTCGACTAATTTTTCAATTTTTTTCATATCAGGCTTATTGTTGGCATAATCTATATATAATCCCACAGGATACAAATCCGAGTCTGAGGCAGATTGGAAATCAGCTGCATCCTCCGAATAATCTCCATCTTCCACAGCATCCTCTTCAATGGCATAATCGCTGAAAGCAATTGCACGGTCGGCATCCCCTCTGCGTTCAATGCTGACCAATAAGGTTGTGGGAATAATGCTTAACTGCGGATCCGGTCCGAAATAATCCGGATTCTTTATGACTTCTTCAATATTTGATGCAATGACATCTCTAAGGAGATGACCGCGAAGGTAGGCAGGGAGATGTGAGCAGGCGGTCATTGGCGATGAGATAAGACCTTTGGTGTAGAGGCTGTATGCCACTCTTGCAGTCTGGTCAGGGAGAAAACCGAGATTGTTGTATGCGTCCATCTGGAGAGTGAGCAGC
>WFMC01000069.1 GCA_009177205.1 Bacteroidales bacterium | reverse complement strand
AGCCGATAACAGAGCGCAGATACTCGAACAAATTCCAGGTGAAACCATCGAAAGCATAGAAGTTATCACCAATCCTTCCGCTAAATACAGTCCGGAAGGCACCTCCGGCATCATAAATATCGTTTTGAAAAAAGATCGCCGAGGCGGCTATTTCGGTTCAGCTGAATTAGGTGCCAANNTTAAAGGAGGTGGGAATGTCGGGGTAAATTTCAATTATAANTCATCCAAATNGGAAACATACGCGAGTGNAGGCTTCCGTATGCGTCATAACACCGGAGGCTCCAAATCTTNTCGAAATTACGATGAAAATGGTGAGTATCTTAACTCTGAAGGGAAACGCCGAAATCATGGCAACAACCTTTTTTTACGCGCCGGAGCAACTTATAATCTCAGTAGTAAAGACCATTTCTATTTAAACGCTTTCGGAATGTTCGGACGCCGTTGGGGCTACAACACCACAGACTATCATACTAATATTATTTCAAACCATTGGAGTTCAAATAATTCATATAATGATAATTGGTCGCGCAATTCAAGTGCTCACGCGGAATTGGGTTATAAGAGAGAATGGGAGAAAAACCATACCCTTGACGTCATGCTCGCTTATAATTATTGGGGAGGTCCGAATGATAAAACTTATCGCGATTCCTACCTCTTTTNCGANCCCNATNTTANNCCTTCTGAANAATATAANGAACAGAAACAANNCANCNAAACNNACTCAATCGAAGCCAAAATTGATTATGTCAAGCAACTCACTTCCTGGCTAAAATTAGAGGCTGGCTATCAAGGCAATTACAGTCGGGAAAATACTCCTGTCACCACATATATAAAAGAAAATGGTGAATTAAAGATATATCCGCAGCTTTATAATCGGTTTATATATAATAACAATATTTCTGCCCTCTACTTCACATTGGGGGGCAAAGTGAAGAATTTCAGTTTTTCTGCGGGACTGAGAGGTGAGGCATGGCAGGTCGCCACAAAATCACTCAGTTATGGGGAGAATGAAAATCAAGTAGATTGGTATAGGAAAAACCAATTCTCACTTTTCCCCTCCGCTTTCCTAAGTTATTCACTCCCTAAAGAGAACGAGATTCAAATCAATTATACTCGAAGAATCCGCAGACCCTGGGGCGGACAAATGAATTCTTTTGTAGACATTTCAAATCCCTCTAATATTTCTTACGGAAATCCCGAACTCGAACCTCAATATTCAAATTCGTTTGAGTTAAATTATATCAAATCCTGGACCCAGCACATCCTGTCTGTTTCCGCATATTTGCGTCATAACACCAATGTTATGAATCGCATTTCTTATATCGATGATAACGTGATGTATTCCACTTGGGAAAATGTTGCAACCGAGATGAACGCCGGAGTGGAAATTGTTGCTAAAAACAACCTTTTCAAAATTCTGGATTTGACCACAACTGTCAACCTTTATAATAATCATATTTCCGGTTGGAACACCCTCTTTATGACTCCCGAATATGTGAATCCCGACAATAAATCTTTCAATATTTCCGGGAAAGCCAAAAATTCATTCGCCTGGGATGCTCGAATAATGGCTTCCATTCGCTTGCCGTGGCAATTGTCTTTCCAAGCTACCGGCAGATTCTCTTCTAAAATGCTGACAGCTCAAGGTTCGCGACAAGGAGGATGGAGCGTTGATGCCGGCATAAGAAAGAATCTTGGAAATTGGTCTTTTTCTCTCAACTGCCGCGATATCTTTAATTCAAGAAAGTTCAAAAACACTGTTGACGGGGTGGGATATACCCAATATAATGAGCAATGGCGAGGAGGGAGAAATCTCTCGCTGACAATCAAATATTCCTTCGGCAATATGAAAGCGAAACCCAATAAGAACGCAGCCGAACCTTCCGACAACTCCGGCTACAGCGATATGGAAATGTAATTTTTTAATAAAATATAAAAATTTAGGAATAATTTTATTAATTTTGTATCCCGGTTTAATGAATATTATCCGTGGAAACAAAGTATATTTTCGTTACAGGAGGCGTAGTTTCCTCCCTTGGTAAGGGCATAATTTCTGCTTCACTTGCCCGTCTTCTTCTCTCAAGAAATTTCAAAACTACAATTCAAAAATTTGACCCATACATCAACATTGACCCCGGGACTCTAAATCCTTATGAACACGGGGAATGTTATGTAACCGTCGACGGAAGAGAAACCGATTTAGACCTTGGTCATTACGAGAGATTCACTGATATTCCCACCTCTGCCGCCAACAACGTCACTACCGGCAGAATATACCAAAACGTCATCAACAAAGAGCGTCAAGGTGAATATCTCGGCAAAACGGTGCAAATAGTGCCTCACATTACGGATGAAATTAAAAGAAATATAAAGAGCCTGGGAACAACCGGCTCTTTTGATTTTATAATAACGGAAATTGGAGGCACTGTAGGTGACATTGAGTCTACACCTTTTCTCGAAGCCGTAAGACAATTAAAATGGGAATTAGGTAAAAACGCACTCTCAATCCATCTGACTTATGTGCCATATCTGAAAGCTGCTAAGGAATTAAAGACAAAACCTACCCAANATTCGGNCAAACAACTTCAATCTATCGGAATTCAGCCCGATATTCTCATCCTCCGGTNAGNAATGGAGATTCCCTTGGGTATGAGAAAAAAAGTAGCANAATTTTGCAATGTCCCATACGAAGCAGTGATTCAANGTCTTGATGCNTCTTCAATCTATCATGTGCCCGGCATGATGCACTCACAAGGACTTGACCAACTCGTATTGGATANCACTCAAACACCCNCAAAGGGGAATCCNAATCACACATCTTGGAATGAGTTTCTCTTCAAANTGGAGAAGGCGGAAATACCTGTAAATATAGGCTTGGTTGGAAAATATGTGGAATTGCAGGATGCTTATAAGTCTATCAATGAAGCGTTGATGCATTCCGCAACTTATAACGACCGCAAACTGAATCTTATAAATATCCATTCTGAAAAGATTAACGATGAAAATGTTGATTACTTCTTGAAAAAATTGGACGGAGTAATCATTGCTCCGGGATTTGGGAAAAGAGGAATTGATGGAAAATTTTCTGCTATTAAATATTGCAGGGAACATGATATTCCCACATTTGGTATTTGCCTTGGTATGCAATGCATGGTAATAGAATTTGCTCGTAATGTATTAGGTTTGACTGATGCAGACTCTACCGAAATGAACCCTGAAACTCCCCATAAAGTAATTGACCTTATGGAAGAACAAAAAAATATTACTTCCATGGGAGGAACAATGCGACTCGGTGCGTATAAATGTAATCTGAATCCGGAGTCAATACCGGCAAGAGCATATAAGAAAACAACTGTCAGCGAACGTCACCGCCATCGTTATGAATTTAATAATAAATATCGTGATGTTCTTGAAAACGCGGGACTCAGATGTGTCGGGGAAAATCCCGATTCCGGTCTTGTTGAAGTAGTGGAAGGAGAAGGATTGAGATGGTTTGTCGGCACTCAGTATCATCCGGAATATCAATCCACGGTATTACATCCCAATCCCCTCTTTCTCTCTTTCATCCAAGCTGCTATTGATTACCAAGAAAATAGAAATTCATAGAAGTCAGTAAAAAATTATGAGCGATGTCTTAAAACATGAATGTGGAATCGCAATGATTCGTCTCCTGAAACCTCTTGATTATTATAAAGAGAAGTACGGCTCAGAAGAATATGGTCTCAATAAGTTGTATCTACTGATGGAAAAGCAACATAATCGTGGACAGGAGGCAGCCGGAATCGGGTGCGTTCGTCTGAACACTCCACCCGGAGAAGAATACATTTATAGAGAACGCGCTATAGGCTCAGAGGCGATCAGCACAATCTTTGCGAATGTGCACAGGGAATTGGCTCAATATCACCGGGAGGAATCCNCCTNTTTNACCCATNACGATTATCCNCCTTANATCGGGGAGGTCTATATNGNGCATCNTCGTTACAGCACNACCGGGCGTTCTGGCATGAAGTATGTCCATCCCTTTTTGAGACGCAATAATTGGTGCGCACGAAACCTCCTTTTATGCGGTAATTTCAACCTCACCAACGTTGAAGACATATTGGAATCGCTCAAATCTACCGGACAACATCCGCGCCTGAACTCCGATACCTTTCTGCTGCTGGAGCAATTGGGGCATGCCCTGGACATGGAAAACGAGCGCTTGTTCAGGGAATTTAAAGATTCAGGAATGGCAGGTCTGCAACTTTCCCATAATATAGAAAAAGACCTGAAACCTGATAATATTTTAACGCGTTGCGCTCCGACATGGGATGGAGGTTTCGTGATTTGCGGCATTATCGGAAATGGCGATATGTGGGCAATAAGGGATTCTAATGGAATTCGTCCTNCATTTTATTANNNAGACGATNAAATTNTGGTCGTTGCGAGTGAACGCCCGGTGATTCAGACAACTTTTGACGTTAAGATTGAAGATGTAAAAGAACTGATGCCCGGAGAAGCCATCATAGTCGACCGCAGCGGAGAAGTTAAGCTTCAGCAAATACTCCGGAAAAAGAACAACGCACGCTGCAGTTTTGAAAGAATCTATTTCTCGCGTGGCTCAGACAGTGAAATCTATAAAGAACGCAAAAAATTAGGAGAAGAACTTGTAGGGCAAACACTCAGAGCCATAGATTACAATACCGATAAAACAGTTTTTTCTTTCATTCCGAATACTGCCGAAGTCGCTTTTTATGGCATGTTGGAAGGGCTTGAAAAATATCTGGAGAAATCCAAAATAGATGAAATCAAGCAACTCGCCAAAATCAGTAATCTTTCAGAAGACAAACTCTCTGCAATATTGCGCAAGAAGATAAGAATTGAANAAGTTGCAATTAAAGATATCAAACTGAGAACNTTTATAGCGGAAGGAGCGTCACGCGATGATTTGGCAACTCATGTTTATGATATCACCTACGGTTCTTTAAATCCTGGTGATTATCTGGTTGTGATTGATGACAGTATTGTGAGGGGCACGACACTCCGCCAATCAATTCTGAGAATCCTCGACCGGCTGGAACCATATAAAATTGTAGTCGTATCAAGTTCTCCACAAGTTAGATACCCGGACTTTTACGGCATTGATATGTCTCATCTGGAAGAGTTTATAGCCTTCAAAGCGGCTGTTTCACTCCTGAAAAAAAGAGGACTGGAAAAAGTATTGGAAGAGGTTTATGAAAATTGCAAATGGCAGGAAGAATTACCTGCTGAGCAACGCACTAATTGTGTAAAACCGATATACCAGCCGTTTACAGATGAAGAGATAGCGCAAGCAATAGCAGAGTTGTTGCGACCTGACGGATTAAAGGCAAAACTGGAAATAGTATATCAGACAGTTTTCAATCTGCATAAAGCTATTCCTGAACATCCCGGTGACTGGTATTTCACCGGTAATTATCCTACACCGGGTGGAAACACACTGGTCAACCGCGCTTACCTCTCCTTCTACTCAAATATGAACCGGGTTCCTTTTTATAAGTTGAAATAATAGGTGCCGGTGGAAAGAGGAGCGTAGTAGTTATAAGTTTGACCTTTAAGAAAATATGAGGTATTATAAGCCGGCTGATCCACACCTCTATTCCACATGTCTGTCCATGGATTCCAAGCACTTAGCACTTGCACGTTATAGAATGCTCCGTTATAGCTGTATGAGACGCGCATCGGCACTGTTCTCCATATCCCTTGTGCATCATAGCCTACTCCCACCACATTTGTGATTCCGGAATTGGATATAATCGGACTAATGTTCACGACTACGGATGGAGACGATTGCCATCCTCCACCCCATGGACCTCCCCATGCCGGACCGGCAGGCGGTGCCGGCTGAAAGCTACCTCCGGCACCCGGAGCAGGAGCCGAAGAACCTCCGGGATTCCAACCTATGCCATTTGCGGGTGCTGGATTAAAACCCCCTCCCGAGCCGGGGGCAGGCGCGGAATTTTGTGCATTCATTATTCCTAATCCTGAAATTCCTATAACACCCGCTAATAATATCTTTTTTAATGCTTTCATAATTATAATCATTAATTTTTATAATCTGTTGTGAATTATCTTTAATATTAAAACCAATTATCGCACCCGTTTGTTTCACAATTAAAGACACTTTAATTAATAAATTTTTAATTTTATCGAAAACAATGAATTATCTTACTGACGACAAATTGGTGATTGTCGGTGCAGCCGGCATGATTGGTTCAAATATGGCTCAGACAGCTATAATGATGGGATTAACTCCAAATCTCTGTCTTTATGACCCTTATGCTCCGGGGTTGAAAGGTGTGGCTGAAGAACTACTGCAATGCGGATTCGAGGGTCTGAACCTCACCTATACCTCTGACATCAAGGAGGCGTTGACAGGGGCAAAATATATTGTTAATTCTGGTGGAGCCGCTCGTAAAGCAGGCATGACACGTGAAGACCTTCTTAAAGGAAATGCCGCTATCGCAGAAGAATTCGGCAAAAATGTAAAAGAGTATTGCCCGGATGTAAAACATATTGTAGTAATCTTCAATCCTGCCGATATTANCGGCTTGATTACACTTCTCTATTCCGGTCTGANACCNTCACAGGTATCTACTTTGGCAGCCCTTNACTCTNCTNGCCTTCGCNANGAATTGGCAAAATATTTCAATATTCCTGCCGATGAGGTGAAGAATGCCCGTACATTTGGGGGTCATGGAGAACAAATGGCAGTGTATGCCTCCACCGCTACTGTCAACGGTAAACCTTTGACCGAAATTATCGGAACTGAAGAGCTCCCCGACAAGGAATGGGAAGATATGAGAGTTCGAGTAATACAAGGAGGTAAAAACATCATTGATTTGCGTGGCAGAAGTTCTTTCCAAAGCCCGGCATTCCTTTCAATTGAAATGATTGCAGCAGCAATGGGAGGTGCTACTTTCCGTTGGCCTGTCGGCACTTACGTAAACAACGACCGTTTCTCTCACATCATGATGGCGATGGAAACTGTTGTGAGTAAAGATGGTATTAAAGTAACTCCTATTAAGGGAACTCCCGATGAAGAGAAAGCTCTTGAAGAGAGTTATAAACACTTATGCGACCTGCGTGACGAAGTTATNGNANTCNGNNTAATGNCTCCCATTGACANATNGANTGAATATAACCCTTATCTTGATGCGCACACGTGCTGATCTCTAACTAAGAATTTTTTATAAAAATTTAGATATTTCATCTTGATTTTAAAAACCCGGCTTCATATTTTGATGAAGTTGGGTTTTATTTTATTGTCAGATAGAACGAAATCTAAAGAGTCTTTCTGATATTATTTGTCGAATCACTTTTTTATTGTTAAATTTGCTGAATAATGTAGATTACTCTACCGATGAGAAAATCGCGATAATAAATAATTGAAATTTCATCAAATAAAATAAAGATGGCTAAACAAGAAGACGTTTTCAAAACCATTATCGCCCACGCTAAAGAGTATGGGTTTGTGTTTCAATCAAGTGAAATTTACGACGGTCTTTCTGCCGTATATGATTACGGTCAGAATGGCGTTGAACTTAAAAATAATATCAAACGCTATTGGTGGGAAGCAATGACAATGCTTCATGATAATATTGTGGGTATCGATTCGGCCATCTTCATGCACCCCACAATCTGGAAAGCTTCCGGCCATGTGGATGCCTTCAATGACCCATTGATTGATAACCGCGATTCTAAGAAACGCTATCGCGCTGATGTGCTCATCGAAGATGAAATGGCAAAATTTGATGA
>WFMC01000065.1 GCA_009177205.1 Bacteroidales bacterium | reverse complement strand
CATCCCCGTTTCTTCCTTTACCTTTTTCAACCATTCCAATCCGGGCTTTCCTACCCCTTCAAAACCTCCGGGTTTCGTGCGTGGCTTCCAAATTCCTGCACGAAATATTTTAATTCCGTTTTCAGCCAATTGTCGGGCAGTGGAAAGGGTTTGTTCTTCAGTTTCAGCCGAACAGGGACCGGCAATGACTAATGGTTCGTTGTTCCCTTCAAATTGAGGAAACAATGGTTGCAAATTATCTAACATAACTTTTTATCTTTTTTCAACCTCTACTGTTAATCAAAAAATTTCTTTTATTCTGCTTAATGCCTCTTCAAGTTTATCGCGTGTGGCGCAAAGGGATATTCTTATATATCTCTCTCCATTGCTGCCGAATATAAAACCGGGAGTCAGGAAGACACGCGCTTCATATAAAATCTTATCTGTAAATTCCTCCACATTCTCTATCTCATCCGGGATTCTGCCCCAGAGGAAGAGTCCTTGTTGAGTCTGAGAGAATTCGCAACCGAGAGATTCCATTATCCGCTCTGCTATTTTTCGTCTTTCAGCATATTCAGAATTCAAATCGTCAAACCAATCTTTTTCCAGAGTCAAAGCTTTGGCAGCCGCCTCCATCATCGGACGATATTGACCGGAATCAACATTTGATTTCACTTTTAACACCCAATTCACAAATTCCGGATTTGAAGCCATCATTGCCATTCTCCAGCCCGGCATATTATGGCTCTTTGAAAGGGAATTCATTTCAATAGCAACCTCTTTTGCACCCTCCACACTCAGAATGCTCATCGGTTTCTGATTCAAAATAAAACTGTATGGATTGTCATGAACGAGTAAGATTCCGTGCTTCTTTCCAAAAGCAATCAATTTTTCATATAGTTCTCGCGTGGCAGGGGTTCCGGTTGGCATGTGTGGATAATTAACCCACATCAGTTTAATTTTATCCAATGGCATTGATTCCAACTCTTCAAAATCAGGAAGCCATCCGGACTCCGGGGTCAGATTATAATAATATATTTTGCCGCCCACCAGTTTTGTGCCGGAAGTATAGGTAGGATAACCGGGATTGGGCACCAGCACTCCATCTCCGGGATTCAAAAATGCCATTGAAATATGTAATATACCTTCCTTTGAACCTATCAATGGAAGTATTTCCGTATCCGGATTTAAATCAACTCCATAATACTTTCTGTAGAACTCGGAATATGCCTTGCGCAGATTAGGAATCCCTTTTGACGGTTGATAACCATGAGTATTATTTTTTGAAGCGAAGTCTTTAAGAGTGTCTATCACTTCCTGATGTGGAGGGCGATCAGGACCCCCGATACCCAAAGAAATGATGTCCATCCCCTTGGCATTTAACTCAGCGACTTCAGCAAGTTTGCGGGAAAAATAATATTCTTTTATTTCAGAGACTCTCTCTGCGGGTATGATCTTTTTCATATTATACTTCTTGTGTACATTCTGCATACTCTCCTAAAGATTTATAATCTGTTATCAAGGGTTTTATCGCCTCCAAAGCTTGATGATAACGTTCGAGCCCGCTGAATGTAAGGTCAATGTAAAATCTATATTCCCATTCCCTGCCCAATATAGGCATTGACTGGATTTTCGTGAGATTTATATCATAAAAAGATAAGATTGTCAATATTTTTGACAATGCTCCTTGGGAGTGAGGAAGAGTAAAGACTATTGATGCTTTATTGATAATCTCCGAAGAGAGTCTCATCTTTTCGGCAGACTCCTTGTGTGCCAATGCCAGAAACCGGGTGAAATTCCGCTTATTTGTTTCAATCTCTCTTTCAAGCACTTGCAAACCGTAAAGTTCTGCGGCAAAAGGGGGACAAATGGCAGCGCGACCTTGAAGTTTCCCTTTGCCGATATCGCGTGCCGCACCTGCAGTGTCAAACCATTCCACCATTTTAATGTGCGGATACTTCTCAAGAAACACGTCACACTGCATCAGAGCCATGGGGTGAGAAAGCACTGCATTCACACTCTCCAGACTCTCTCCGGGGAGAGCGGCAATCGAATGAGATATGCGCATCTTATATTCTCCTATAATTTGCATATCGCTTTTTCTCAGCAATTCATGATTTTGCAAAAGTGCTCCGGCAATTGTATTTTCAATCGCCATTATCCCGCATAAATCAGGATTTTCCCCTAATTTTTTGAACATTGAAGGGAAGGAATCACACTCTATCGTAGTTATCTCCTTTTGAGGGAAATGAAGCGAAAAGAAATTTCTTGCCGCCACATCGTGAAAGCATCCCGACACTCCTTGTATTGTTACTTCTAAAGAACCCACAATTTTAATCTCTACCTTTATTTAACCTGTTAATTTCCGAAGAATCCCTTCAGAAATCTATTATATTATTCTTTATGGAATTTTGCACATTTCGGTGAATATGCCAAAGTTATGATATGTCCTTCGCTCTCATAACAGTATAATTCCATTTCTATTTCTTCAAATTCTTTTACCTCCTGACCATTGGCATTATTCGCAGATTCTCCGATATAATCTTTTTTTCTGCGGATAATCCCTTTCCCATATTTCGAAACTTTTTGTGTAGGGAAAGTGCATATTTGTGGTAATGAGATAATTTTCAAATCCCCCTTATAATCCAACCCTTCTTGAAGAGCCGCCTTATAAAGCGCCTCCTTAATCGTCCACGCCAATACAAATGCTTTGATATTTGCGTTATCTATATTTTGCTCAATCCCGACTTCTGTCATTTTGAGTGCGTAATCTTTGACTATTTCTATTTCTTCCGCCGACATGACCCTCTCGGCAACCTTCAGCACTTGGGTTCTATCGGCTCGCTCAGCATCTATTCCCATCGCAGTGCGGACAGAAAATTTCTGCAAATCACTCTCGGGAGTGCGAGGGAGCAGAGCGATAACCCAGAAATGAGGCGTATGGGAAATGGATATTCTTTGCTGAACCCCTTCGAGCAACGGTGCTCCGATAGAGGAGTGGTCAATTTCGCGATACCTCTCACCCCCATTTTCTCCGAAAACTTGCAAAGCCATAGCCTTCCAGATCTTTCCGGACTTATCTTCACCTCCACTTATCTCTTCTATTTTAATTCCCGGTGAAGTATTATGTCTCCAAAAAATAAATTCCGTTTCCATCTNCTTTATNATCAATAATNANGTTTCCGAAATCTCCNCTTTGGNATTAACGATCACTTTAACTTTAGTTATTCTGTGTCTTTCAAGTTTAAGAACTTGAAATTTAAAATCTCCTCTTGTCAGGATNTCTTTCGCGGCAGGGAAATCACCTTTTATTTCCAGCAATAATCCGGCAAGTGTTTCAGCTTCCCCAACATCCCCGAGTGCCTCTTCTTCAATATCAAAGACTCTGTAAAAGTCGCCTAACGAAATCTTCCCCTCCATAATATAAATATTATCGGCAACTTTTTTATACATTGATGATGTGTCATCATATTCATCATCTATCTCGCCCACAATTTCTTCGATTATATCTTCGAGAGTAACAATTCCTTGAGTCCCGCCATATTCATCAATGACGATGGCGATATGCATTTTTCGCTTCCGGAAATCCTCAAGCAAATCATCAATCATTCTTGATTCGGGAACGTAGAATGGTTCGCGCAAAAGAGTTTGCCATCGGAAAGAATTGTCGCGCTGACCTATATATGGCAGCAGATCTTTGGAATACAGTATTCCCCTGATAGCATCCTGAGATGTATCATAGACCGGGATTCGCGAATATCCGGAGGAAAGTATTACCTTCACCACATTTTCCCAACTTTCATGATATTCCACATCGGTCACATCAACGCGGGAAATCATGATTTCTGAAACTTCTTTTTCTCCAAAGGATAATATCCCTTCAAGCATCTCTTTCTCTTTCCCTTCCTTTATATCGGAAATTGACAATGCTTTTTCCAAAACATCCGCAGAGAGGTTCTCCTCTTTTTTTGCCACAATTTTTGAGACNATTGAGGTNGAACGAACCATAACCCGCGAGAGAGGTGAAAAAATNTTGTTTAAAAAATTCACTCCNTTGGAAGCTTTAAGAACCCAATTCAGCGTATTGCCACGCGCTACGAGTTTCGGGAAAATTTCTCCGCACAGAAGAAGCAAAAAAGTCAAAAACACTGTCTGCAACAGGAAATTGACAATCGGAGAATTGAATGTCACCGTGGCATTAATGGCAAATGTTAAGAGCACAACCATAGTGATATTCACCAGATTGTTGCTTATTAAAATAGTAGCCAAGAGCCTTTCCGAATCATCGAGCAATTTTAGNACTNTNTTCGCTNCNTTGGAATCANTCTCTTTCAATGTTTCTATANTCGCACGCGACAACCCNAAAAATGCTATTTCACTTCCGGAGACAAAAGCTGATATCAGAAGACAAAAGAGTGCGATACAAACTATTATTATCCAACTTCCCCAATTTGAAGGTGAGTGAAATTCTATTAATCTTGATGCAGACAGCAGGATTTGCATCAAGGGATATGTAGGTAAAGGGTCAGTATCCAAAATTAAATTATTCCATTAATTATATTTTTCCCTTATTCTTCAAAACCTGTTACGGTTTCTATTTAAGAACTAAGAGTTCACAAAGTTAATGATTTTTCTTCATTCACCCAAATTTCATTATTTTGAATCTGCTGTTGAGTCCACTTTGACGATTTCGCCATATTTGACATACCATAGATAACCTTCTATTTTTTTGAAATGTCCGGTGTTTTTCATTTGCTCCATGTAGCCCCTTACCTGCGAGCGATGCGCACTCCCGTTTTTCTTATCCCCAAATTTATAATCCACAATCGTGCATACCCCTTCATCATCTATCATTATTCTGTNGGGACGCTTGTTTTCAACATTTTTCTGAAANACCGGTCGCTCAGTCATAACTTGCTTTGAGTAAACAAACCATCCTCGTTCTCTCACACTCTCCAAAGCATTTTTNAAAAGAGGATAAAATTTCCTGATATCTNTTCGAGTGATTAATCCCCTGACTCNCTGAATTTCAAAAGCACGCTNCAAATCATCCTCTTNCANNACATTTTCCANCACNGCGTGAANAATGGAACCTTCCGAACGCGGATCATGACGATCCTCATCAGCAGGATTTAATATTATCTTTTTACCCTCGGGATGATATTTCAGAATTTTCCGCGAGGAATTGACATAATAATCCGTCAAGTCCACCGAACCTTTACCATCATCACGCCTGTATTTACTCAATTCTTCGGCTACATTCTCTATCGGATTTCCATATTCGAATACACCCCAATCAAGAGGCTTTTTATCTTTTTTCTTATCCTCATCATTTTCAATAGGATCCTTCTCAATTAAATTACCCTCTTCATCATGGTGAAGGATGGTGTCAACATCGGGTAAATAATTAATTTTCTTCTCTTGAGCCTCTGAAATTATTTCATAAGCCTGCTCCAGAATTTCAGTTAATGACTTATTGAAAGGATACCCCTTCGCTCCGTTTTTTAAAGGGGGCAGGAATATATATAATTCAAAAATAGCGCGGGTGAAGGCAACATAGACCTTATTAATCTGGTCAACCTCATGAAAATATTGAAGACTCTCAAATTCCTTCTTATAGGGTTCGTAAAGAGTTGTTTCCGCAGTCTTCTTATCAAGGGTAACGACTACACTTTCAGGCAACAAATCATGATAGCTGACATTCGNAGGGGTCTTGATCCATTTCCACTCATTNCGTGTCGCAAAATTTATATTTATATCAGGAAGTATAACACATTTAAACTCCAATCCTTTTGAGGCATGAATGGTCATCACACTTATCGCTTCGGTGCCTTCCGGAGAAGAGATGCAGATATCTTTCCCTTTCCTTTCCCACCATTTCAGAAATGAACCGATATCTGCGGGATTCACTTCGCAATAATCCAACACTGCATCTTGAAATGCCGCCAAGAAGGGGGCATCCTCCTTTCTCAGATACTCCGGAATAAATTGCTCTGTAAAGGCTTCCATCAGAGAGGGCAACGTCATTGCCTGCATCTCGGAAGTAATACTGAATATTTCATCAAAACTGACACCTTCATTTATGAATCCCTTTAATTTATCTTCAAGCGACAGGTCTTGATGACGAGAAGAATAATAACTGAAATTCTGTCCTATTTCCGACCAATTTATTTTCTCTTTTTTATCGGAGTTCTCATTTCTAATGTTTTCGATCCCCTCCTCAATTCCCGCTTGCAAGAGTCTGAAACATTCTATCACCATTCTTACTGCCTGAGAATTAGTTAATTTCAATGACTCATCGCTTACAAATTTCAAAGTCGGCATCTCTTCGGCATGAAGTTTGTTGAATTCCATCAACCCCTCTATCATTCCGACACCGGCTTTGTTGGTATTTACCAATATCGCAATATCTTTCTGTATATACCCCCTTTCGAGCAAACTTTTAATCAAGTTGCCAACCTTTTCTATCACAGGTTTTGTTATTCCGCTTTCCGCAGAATCGCTCGATTCTTCTCCATTGGAGTCGGCTAATAATGTCGCAGATTCATCAATACATTCAATCCTTACATATCCTTTTTTTGAATTATCATCAGGTTTTTGAATCGTATTGGAATATAATTCTGAAAGTAAGGGCATTTGCCATTCTTTATTATATTCATCCAGATTTTTCGCAAGAGAATAGAAAAAGAAATTATTAAATCTCACAACTTTCTCCTTACTCCGCCAATTAGTGTTATCAGCCTCTGAAAACCCTCTTTTATCAATGTCTTCATCCCGAAAAGAATCAGGCACTATGGAGGTGATGATTTTGGGTTCGGCGCTTCTGAATCTATAGATACTCTGCTTGGCGTCACCTATTATCAGATTATCCTCACCCTTTGACATGCTTTCACTCAGCAAAGGCTTGAAGTTTAGCCATTGCAAGAGAGAGGTATCCTGAAATTCATCAATAAGGAAATGATTTATTCGCGTTCCTATTCTTTCGTAAACAAAAGACACATCATTATCACCGATTATTTTATGAAGGATTGTATTCGTATCGGCAATTTGCATTGAATCATTATCCTTCAAGTAATCAGCTATGCGTCTCCGAAGATTATTCATAACGGCAATCACCGGAAGGTCAGGCTCAATCAATTTCCAGAATTGAATATCCACACTCTCCAGTAGTGCCTGATACTCTTGCTGTATAGTCATAAATTTACCGATAATCTCCTGAGCCCTCTTACTCATGTTTTCAGTAGGAATCACTCCGGAGGAAAAAACTTTTTCGGGAGACTTAGGACCTTTTATAAATGGCAGATTGAATAGATCAGTATCCTTGTCAGTCGTTAAATTCAAAAGAGCATTTGCTTTCCTTTCTTTATCAAAAATCAACATCCCCCATGTCAATTCTTCTCCCTTCATTTTGGAAGGTAGTTTTGTTTGGCTGTCTGCAACTATTTCTGTATAAACTTCTATAATTTGTTTAACACAGTCAGCCAATTCTTTATATTTCTGCCCCAAACGTGATGTCAATTCTTTGCGAATCTTCTGCGCTTCGTCATATAAGCTTCTTTCCGAATTAAAATATACCTCTATATCATGCTTGTTGATTTTAAACTCCTCTTTCTCCAAAGCGTTCCCCATACTTATTAATCTATTGAACAGGGATTGGGTAAATTGAGTTTGACTTACTTTTTTTTGAAACAACGACCAGGAATTTTTTCCGGATTTTATTTGGTCAATAACGAGTTTTCTAATCCAATAATTTTCCTCCTTATTCAATCTTTTCAAAGAATAATCATCAAGCAGGTCCCTGACTGCCAATTGGGCGAGATACGTTCCGTCAATAATCAGATTATACGATTCCGGCAAATCAGATTCGTAGGCGAAAGTCCTTAAAATATTCTGGAAAAAAGCATCAATTGTAGAGACATTGAATTCTGANTANNGAANAAGCACTTCACTCAGAGCATAACGGGCAAGTCNGCTGATTTCTTCAACTGAAGATCCATATTCATTAATAAATTCAGTNANATAGTCCACTTTTGCAAGCCTTTCCGGTTCGGCAGGAGGGAAAGCCAAAGCATTCAATTTTGAAAGAATCCTCTCTTTCATTTCATTGGTGGCTTTATTGGTGAAAGTGACAGCCATTATTTTGCTTACTCCCTCCGGTATCTCCGGCTCGGAGCGCAGGCGTCTCTTTTGACTCTCATTATCCTTTATGGTCAAAAGAAGTTTCAGATATTGTTTTGTAAGCGTGTAGGTTTTACCCGAGCCGGCTGAAGCGCGTTGAAGTATTAACATCCTTTTTTGTTTTAATTTTNCTTTATCNTTTCACCTCATATCCCAATTCCCGGAGAATTTTTCTAAGGGACTCTCTACAATCCCCCTGAATCAATNNTTCACCTNCTCGTGCAGACCCTCCTCTTCCANGACGCTTTTTTAAAGTGCCGGCNAATTCATTGCAAATCTTATCTTCACTACCATCTGAGGGGAACCCATCAATGATTGTGGCAGGTTTGCCTGCTCTCCCTTTTTTTTCAAAAAATATTTTTAATGTCCTTTTACCTGTGGCTTTTGTTTTATTTTCATCTTCTGCCGGATAAGTAGCCGGAGTAGAATCTGAATCTGTATTTAACAATTCTGAATTATTAAGAAGAGAAGCGAGGGAATCTTTCCAATCCATATAATTTTCTTAATGTTAAAAATCATAATTGACTATAGTAAGAGGGTGCGTCNNNANAATTTTTTGATACACCCTCTTAGGTTGGTTTCAACAGGTCTTAATATACCTGTCGTAATTTTTAATTACTTGCCAAGTGAATCAGCGGGTTTGAACTTGCACACTTTGCGAGCGGGGATAACGATTTTTTCTTTTGTGCGCGGGTTGAGACCGGTACGCTCGGGTTTTTGAACCATTGCGAAAGTACCGAAACCGATTAATTGCACCTTATCGTCATTTACGAGTGCTTGTGCGATTGATTCAAGAACTGCATTGAGCGCTGCTTTTGCGTCTACTTTTGAGAGTCCTGCCTTGGCAGCAACTTCATTGATAAGATCTGTCTTATTCATATTAAAAAATTATATAATGGATTAAATGAGTCTGATTAATATTTAATGATTTAAAGATTTTTAGCAAATTTAAGGATAAATATAAGATTTGCAAATAAATTTAGATTTTTTTTTAAGAGAAGATACATTTTTTATCTATTTATCCGATTTTTAAGTTAATTTTGCAAGAAATTTAATGTTATAAATCAGATTTATGCAATTTCCTGATTCAATAAGACGCATCCCTCCCGTCACCCGGAATATAATCATTATTTGCTTGTTAATTTGGGTTATCAGTATGATTATGCCCCGTTTCGGCATGACTCTCACTGATGTTCTCGGGCTACATTACGTAACTTCAACCCATTTTAATCCCGTGCAAATAATCACATATCTGTTCATGCACGATCTTCACTCCATAGTGCATATTCTTNTCAACATGTTTACNCTCTGGATGTTTGGCAGAATATTGGAGCAAGTATGGGGTTCAAAACGCTTTATGGTGTTTTATTTCATTTGCGGCATTGGAGCGGCATTTGTTCAGGAAGGTGTATGGTCGCTCAGCTGGGATAATGAATATATTTCCGGAATTGCGCGTCTCAACGGATTGACTGTTGAATCNATGAGGGNANCCGTTGATGNCAATCCTTCATATTTNGCCGAAGGTATAGAGNGTTTTAAAAATTCTATGCTGACAGTCGGAGCTTCCGGAGCCATTTTCGGACTCCTTTTAGGCTTTGCTTTTGTCTTCCCGAATCTGCCGATGTATATTTTCTTTATTCCGATTCCAATAAAGGCAAAATATATGGTGATAGGTTATGCCGTATTGGAATTTTTCCTGGGAATGAACGGCTTGCAGATTTCTGTTGCTCATTTTGCCCACTTGGGTGGAATGTTGTTCGCCCTACCTATCCTCTTATATTGGAAATCAAAAGGAACCCTCGGAGGTCCCAGATATTTTTGATTCTCAAGCTATTCGCATGAACAGACTTCTGGCATATCCTTTTGTGGTTACGATAGTGGGATGGAATATCATTATAGCCTGTATCGGCTTTTTCATTCCTCAACTTAACGATTTGTTCGCGCTTACCTATCCGGCATTTGCCAAATCTGCATTGGGAGCAGTAATTGTCGACTTCCTTCGACTCTTCACCTACACTTTTGTTCATTCCGGTTGGCTTCACCTTAGCGTTAACATGATATGGCTGATATTTTTTGGAGTACTACTTCAGTCCATCCTTTCAAACCGCAAATTGATGTTGACCTATTTTGTCAGCGGAGCAATTGGAGGTGGGTTCTTTCTTCTCGCCGCCAACTTATGGGAATCTCCCGGATTTCTATATTTAATCGGTTCATCTTCCGCTGTATTAGGTTTAGCGACCGGAACATGCATATTAGTTCCTAAACAGAAACTGAATATTGCCGGATTAAGGAGAATACCCATATATGCCATATCAATATTGGTAATCTTAACAATACTGGTTTTTAGCAGTGATTATTATTCCTTTCTTGCTCATATCGGCGGCATAGCAGGAGGAGCGGCAATTTCATTCATTATCAAACGTCCCTATTGATTGAAGGTAAAAATTATGATATTAATTAGCCCCATATTAAGGATTATTGCGAGAATTGCCACTTTGTTGCTTTATTTTTTTACAATATTATGCTGCTTCGGTGGTTATATATCTCCCTCTATAACACCGGTGGGTTCAATTCTTACAATCGGAATGCCGTATATCGTTACTTTCTGNGCAATTGTANNTATAANATGGTTTTGNACAAAACATTGGATAGTGGCNTNAATCNNCNTTTTGACATTAATGCTCTGCATCTCTCCGATTCGCACATGGTTTCCCATGAATTCATCCAAAAATCCGTCACCCGATGCTATAACTTTCACTATTTTAACTTGGAACACTCTTCATTTCGCGGATTTGGAGCAACCGGATACTAAAGAAGCCCGTACTTTAAAAGCTATCCTTGAAGTGGATGCCGACATTGTATGCCTTCAGGAGATTTTCGGCTTCACTCCAAAACTCATGAAGCATTATGATGAGGCTCTCCTTGACTCTCTCTTTAAAAAGTATCCCTATCAGTTGGGCAAAGGTTCTTACGATTTACGCATACTATCCAAATATCCATTGCGTCATATCTATTTCGGATCTATTCATCATTTCACACTTTCTGAATACTTTACAGTCAAAATAGGTGACCGGGAAATAGGTATGGCTAACGTTCACCTCCCTTCTTTTGCCCTGGATGAAAATGAAAAAGGTATTTTTTCACCACACACAGGGACAAATCTTCAAAATCGCGAACGCTTGGGCAAACGAATCTTTCGTAAATTCGAATATGCTATCCCTATACGTGCTGAAGCAGCCGAAAAATTAATAACAGGTTTCGAAGGACTGGCTATGCCAATCATTATTTGCGGTGATTTCAACGATGTGCCCGGTTCATGGACATATCATCTTTTCAGTAAAGCCGGATATACAGATGCTTACGCAGAAACAAATTTTTTGCCCACTTATACATTTTATCCTCACGGTTTTTATTTCCACCTCGACCAAATATTTTATCGTGGCGCCATAACGCCGTTGAAAGTGGAGCGCCTGAATTATCGCACTTCCGACCATCTGCCACTCCTCGCCACATTTGAATTGAATAAGAATCCATATCCGATAAAATCTCCAAAATAAAGGCTCAATCGGCAATTATTCTAAATAATTTGGTTATATTTGCATCAAATTGATTTAAATCTAACCATATTTTTTCATGAAAAAACTTCTTTACATGGCAGCAAGTTTCGCCATAGGAGTGTCTGCCTCTACAAGTGCGGGCGCTCACGAAAATCCATTTTTAAAGAGTTATACAACGCAATTTGAAATTGCCCCCTATTCGGAAATTAAAGTCTCTGATTTCATTCCTGCTATTAAGGTAGGCATAGCCGNGCAAGACGCTAATANCCNGNAGATTATAAGCAATCNGGCTCCGGCTGACTTCAACAATACGATTCTTCCGCTCGNAGACCTTTCCCCCGTACTTGAAAGAGTGGCTTCTGTCTATTATCANTACGNCAACGCNCTCAATACTCCTGAATTCGCAGCTATCGCAGATGAAGCAGTGCCATTGCTCAATGAAGCATCAAATCGCGTCAATCTCAATGAGGAGCTTTTCAACCGTATCCGTCAGGTATATGAAAATCGCGATAATCTCGGCATGACCCCCGTTCAGAAACGTTTGACTGAAAAATATTATCGTCAATTTGCTGAGCAAGGAGCAGCCCTTCCCGCCGACAAGAAAAAGGAATTAATCAGAATCAACAACGAACTTTCTAAACTTTTCATTCAGTATAATAAGAATCTTTTGGCATCCACCAATGAATTCTTTNTCAATGTGGATGAAGATGCAGTAAGCGGTTTGCCCGAAAGTTCATTGGGAATTGCAAAAGAGGAAGCGAAAGCACGCGGATTGAATGGCTACGTTTTCACTCTCCACGCTCCGAGCCGTCTGCCGGTGCTTCAATATGCCGACAATCGCGACTTGCGCCAAAAAATTTATGAAGGATATATCAATCTTGCTTCCGAAGGAGAAAACAGCAATATCCCCGTAATAGAAAAAATCATTGCTCTTCGAGCTGAAAAAGCAAAAGTAATGGGTTTCAAAGATTTTGCAGCAATGATGACTTCTCGCGTTATGGCTAAGACTCCCGAGGCAGCCGAAGAACTCTTGATGCAGGTTTTCACACCGGCCGTGGCTCGTTCTGCAGAAGAGGTGAAAGATATGCAAGCAATAGTAGATGCCGAAGGGGGCAACTTTAAAATCGCGCCCTGGGATTATTACTATTATGCAGGCAAAGTGAAAAAAGCGAAATATGATATTGATGAAGCTGAAGTAAGACCTTATTTCTCACTTGAAAACGTATTGACAGGTCTCTTCGGAGCAGCCGAAAAACTTTACGGCATAAAACTCGTGGAACTCCCCGACGCACCGAAATATATGGATGAAGTAACCGTANATGANGTGCAGGACGCAGCCACCGGCGAACATATTGCCGTATTTATGACCGACTTTTNCCCGCGCGCCACAAAACGTCAAGGCGCATGGATGGAGCAACTTCAATCAGCAGGCGAATATCAGAATGGCGTCATCAAACGCCCGATTGTCTATAATGTAGGTAATTTCACCCGCCCTTCAGGCGACACCCCGGCTCTCCTCACCATTGATGAGGTAGAGACTACTTTCCATGAATTCGGACACGCACTTCAGGGAATGTTGACAAAGGCGCCGTATAAAGGACTTGCCGGCACTAATGTCGACCGCGACTATGTGGAGTTATGCTCTCAAATCAATGAACATTGGGCTTTCTCTCCGGAACTCTTGAAAACTTACGCTCGCCATTATAAGACCGGCGAAATAATCCCGGATGAATTAATCAACAAATTGGCTGCTTCTTCTAAGTTTAATCAGGGTTTCGCCACTACCGAACTCGCAGGCGCTGCTCTCCTTGACCTTGCATGGGGTCATCATGACGGTCAAAATGTAGATGTGAAAAAATTTGAAAAAGAGGTATCTGATAAAATCGGGATGCCCGCTGAAATAACATTCCGTTATCGTTCACCATATTTCAAACATATCTTCGGTGATGACGGCTATGCTTCCGGTTACTACACTTACCTTTGGAGTCAGGTTCTCGAAGCTGACGGCTGGGAGCTTTTTGAAGAAAAAGGCATCTTCGACCCAGCTACAGCAGCTTCCTACAAAAAGAATATTCTCGAAAGCGGAGACACTGAAGACGCAATGATTCTCTTTGAACGCTTCAGAGGACACAAGCCTGATGCCCACGCTCTTCTCCGCCTTCGCGGTTTTGAATAATTCATCAGCTAAAACATTGAATTAGTGATAAACAGCTCTGACGAAAAATATATGCGTCGCGCCCTGCAACTTGCCAAAAATGGTGCAGGGCGCACTCTTTCCAATCCCCTTGTAGGAGCCGTAATAGTATCTGACGGTCAAATCATCGGCGAAGGTTGGCATCGCCGTTATGGCGGACCTCACGCTGAAGTCAATGCAGTCAACAGCGTTAAAGAATCGGATAGGGAAAAACTAAAAAATTCCACTATCTATGTTACGCTCGAACCTTGCTCCCATTACGGCAAAACCCCACCTTGCGCCAATCTACTCATTGACTGTGAAATTCCGCGAATTGTAGTAGGTGCTCTTGATCCTTTTCCCAAAGTATCCGGTCGAGGAATCCGAATGTTGCAAGCTGCCGGCAGAGAAGTAATCACCGGAGTGCTTGAAAATGAATGTATTGAAATCAACAGAAGATTCATGACCGCCCATCAACGCGGCTATCCCTATATTCAATTAAAATGGGCGCAAACTTCCGATGGCTACTTGTCAGCCGGATTGAATCAGCCAACTCTTCAAATTTCCAATCAGCTTTCCATGATGTGGATGCATAAAGAACGCGCTAAAAGCAACGCCATCTTTGCCGGCACCAACACCATCTTAAGCGATAACCCGTCACTAACGTGTAGATACTGGCCCGGAGACGATCCCAGAAAATTAACCTTTGATTCTCCACGATTACCCGACAATGCGGAAATCCTCACAGGGGAATATCTGTTACGCAAACAAAATGAGACCTTACACGATTTTCTGCATAGATTGTATAAAGAACACAACATCCTATCTGTCATGATTGAAGGTGGAAAAGAGACACTCCAAGAATTTATTGAGGCAAATCTATTTGATGAAATCCGGGTTGAGACAAATACTGAACTCGCCATACCCCTTGAATTGCAAAAAACAGCGGTTCCAGCCCCTACATTTCCTGAAGATAGTTTGCAACTAATTTCTGTGGAGAAAGTTCGNAANAATTTAATTCANNCTTTCACCCGCCACCCTTNGCNNCGTAAGTAAAANGAAGATGNAAAGTCGNTAGCACGTCAAGNCTNTAAGAGTCCTTTAAGAGTCAAGTGCGTGANAGTACAAAGTNNAGCAAATGGCTTTACNGCAAAGACGTTGTTGATATTTAGCATATAATGCGCTTCCAATGAATGATTTAACATATCGTGCAATTTCTCTAAATGACTTAATGCTATAGCCATTTTAATTGAATTGTCAAAACTTAAAGCTAAAATATATATTTGTGATATAAATAGATGTATCTTTGCAATATAAATGATAGCACTATGGATTTAGCGATAAATAGGAAATCTGCAATGTTTCNGTTACGCNCAGNATTATTAGACCGACNCAANGNANTGNCNGCGCGTGNTATCCGCAGTCAANTNATTATGTTGCAGNNTATTCTAATGNNTGTTGCTTACAATACTCCAAATGCTGCTNCCNTGNCAGCGATGAAAGAGGCTCAAGATNAGTCTACTCTTACAACAGTAAATATGGATAGCTATGACGCATTCCTTAGTTCATTAGATAATAAATGAAAGAGATAAAGAGCGGAAGGCAATTTAAGAAAGACTTGAAACGCTATGCCAATCAGCCCAAGAAACTGCCCGAGCTTTATAAGTTCGTAAATGACTATTTGCAAACAGGTGCAGAAAGACTACCGAAATACCATGCACATATGCTCATTGGCGAATATGCCGATTACAATCCCTGCTCATAGTCGGCTTGCGCTTGGGCTTGCGCTTTTTCTCTCCACTGATTCTCCCAATATAAAAAGGCTTCAAGTGGATTGCGCTGCATCGCCATTATTTTTTCATAGTCCGCCTTGTAATTAAAAAAGTTCATTATGGCATCTTCCCATGCTTTCGTGCCGGTGGTTAGGGAATTTGCCTTTTCTTCCCAATAATCCATCCCGTCTTTTTAGTCTTTGGCACTTCGGGTAGTAATCCAGTCGAGGGTCTGTTAGGTAACCTTTGCATTACGTTTTAAAAGTGTTATTCGGCGCTCTACTGACTCCAATTCCCTTTCCAAAAGAATCTGCGTCCTACTCTTGACTCCTTCTCCGGAATTATCGGCTTCCTTATTTTTAACAGCCTCTATCGATTGGCGCAGTTCCTCTGCTTTGTGAGTCAACTGCTCCAAAGTCTCAANCGCTTGCCGTCCGTTTATCAGCAACTTANCGCTTTTTACACTCTCTNTCATATCTTCTTTTTGTGNAAAAGTAAGNCTGACTAGAAACCTATTAAAATACNNANANGCATATCATTTCCGNTATGCTTCTTCCTATTATTTTATTATTTCAACCCATCTATCATCAAACCCCAATGAATCAAGTATTTTAGTATGACTCATAACAGGTGGCTTCTTAATCGTAAACTTTACTGCATTAGGTGGTACTTGCTCATGAATAGTAAACTGAGACCCATGAGGTTGCCATGTGAAGCAGATTTCGTCTGTGATTTTATCCTTACCTATTAAGTTCCCATTTCTATTTACTTCCCAATAATAATTGTTTGTAATGTATCTGTGGTTCTCTGTTTCAAACAATCTGTAAGAAAGTAAATCATTACTTCTGATAAGTACCGAAGTACGGACAGGAGAATAATGATCCTGAGCGATATTTACNCTTTCATTCNATATTCNAANTACNGCTCGTCCGGTNTTNTCAATATCTTCATNAGNNTTNTCNANACCGTATGAATAATCAGGAGAACACCTGCCACTTATTAGCCTAACGCTTCTACAAGCAAAGGGATTATTATTTTTTACAGTTTTCATAGACCACGCCATTTTGTCAAGAACAACGTCAGCAATGCCAACTGGAGAATCAAGATGTACTCCATTTATAGCCTTAGCAAATGCGTCTCCCCAATCGGATCCTGTAATATCGGTACGTCCAACATACAGTAGATAAATAAAATATCCACCTATTTTTCTGATTATATCATCAGGAATTTCTCCTATTGGATATAACTCGCGTGTTATGAGATTATGTGAGTCTCTAAGTCGTGGGTGTCTCATTGTGCTGAAGTGATAATTGAATTTATTCTATTTGCGATAGCCCTAATCATAGGAACGGCAACTGAATTTCCTGTTTGTCGTCTTATTTCTCCATGAGATACGACAATTTTATATGAATCCGGAAAACCTTGCAATCTTAATAATTCTCTTGATGAGGGTCTTCGATAGCCGTTTACTAATAGATAATTATAGGAAGCACCGGTTCGTAATGCACACGAATAATCTAAAATAGAAATATTTCCGGCCTTATTTTCATGCCAAATAGAAGGAAAAATTTTTTCTTTCCCTTCTGTTTTAAGTTGTCGTTTTTTTATTATTGCATCAGAAGCAAAGAGAGATTTATCAACATCTAAATCTGATTCAATAATCCCTTTTAAATCGTATGGTATTTTTTCAAAATCAAAATTAAAGATGTCTGCTTTCTTTTCATCTCTAAAACCTACAATTATAACACGTTCTCTTTTTTGAGGAAGGCCAAAATCTAAGGCATTTAAGACTTTCCATTTANCATGATATCCAAGTTTTTTCAAAACNTCAAGTATTGTTNAAAAGGTTCTTCCTTNGTTATGAGAAACNAGTTGNTNNACATTCTCCAAAAGAATACATTGAGGTTTATGATAGTCTAAAATTCTGGCAACTTCAAAAAACATAGTTCCCCTTACATCCTCAAATCCTTTCATTTTCCCAATTATAGAAAATGCTTGACACGGGAAACCAGCAAGTAATAAATCATGTTGTGGAATTTCAGAGNCGTCAATTTTGGTTATGTNTCCATACGGTATTTCTCCANNGTTCGCGAAATATGTGGCCTGAGCCGCCTTATCCCATTCGGATGAAAACACGCAATNATAGCCCATCTCATCAAATGNAAGTCTAATACCGCCTATTCCGGCAAATAAGTCTATGAAGCGTATTGGCATCATTTATTCATCTTTATTATTTCGTGGCTTTACTAAAGTGTATGTATTCCTTATCAAAATAGGGCAATAGCGCATCAGTTTCAACTTGCAAAATTAGCCATTNTTTNTGAGATGGACAAATTAAAGACGGCAGACTCGTTTTCCGAATCTGCCGTTTTTAATTTTGCCGNTNTTTCTTCTTTCTTATTGCATTTTCCTTTTCTTCCGGCACATATCTGTCATAGGCTTCCAGTTGGAATGTAACTTTTTGTCATGAGTGATTAACTCCTTCAAAAATGGGTAGCGTTCGGAATCATGACATGGCGCATTGTCTAATGAGAGTGTTCTAAGTTTCAAATGTAATTCGCGCATACGGGCATCCAGTCTATTGGNGATAGCAAAANACAGACGGGATTTTTCCCTTTTCTCACGTGNAAATTCGTCAAGTGCCCCCATTGGATNGAATCTTTTTTCTACAACTCGCTTTTTTCAGAGTGAACCGGGAAAAGGTTTATCATTTGTCAGGCGTCAAGTGCAACTGGAGTGAATTTTTAAATTAATTGTAGGATATTTAAGAGATTAATATTAACTTTGTGGGTTGAAAGGTATGTCTTGACCTCTGCGACCGGCATATTTTCAATATTTTCTATCTCTGATTGCAGCCGCCCAAAAACGGATTCAATCTTTAGAACATATCTAACTTTCTCATTACCTACGACGTGAAAAGATTTTTTAATCTCAATATTCTTTTAAGACTTATTCCTGCAGTAGTGTTGCTGAATACACTCTGCATTTCCTGTAACTCCAAAGATGAAGATGAGGAGCCGGTCTACGAACCGGTGCCCTCCGTTGCGGTTAAAAGTTTTACACTCAAGCCGAATTCAAAAGTATTGGCAAATCTGGATTCAGTTTATTTCTCCATTGATTTGCAACACGGCGTTATCTTCAATGCTGATTCCCTACCGAAAGGAACTCCGATAAATAAACTTGTGCCGGTCATCTCTTACCCTTCCGCCGTAACAAAAGCGGTCATAAATATGGAAGGTGGCTCTTACCGCACCGGAGAAGTTAATTACACCACCAATCCGGGGGATACTATCGACTTTTCCGGAAAAGTAACACTGACCCTGTATGCCGATGATGACAAATTGCATCAATCATACACTATAAAGGTTAACGTTCACGAGATGGTGGCGGATTCCCTGATGTGGGATAACGTAGCAATAGCCAATCTCCCCTCACGCAAGGATAATCCGAAAGCGCAGCGCACTGTGGATTTCAAAGATAAGGTCATTACACTTATTGAAGAATCTGATAACACCTACACTCTTTCCACTTGCCTTAACCCCGGCGAACATAATTGGGAAAAGAAATCCCTCACCCTCCCCTTCACTCCGGATGTTCGCTCTTTAAACGCATCCGATAACGCATTGTTTATTCTTTCTGAAGATGGAGAACTATTCTCTTCCTCAGATGGAATCACCTGGAAAAACACCTCAGTGAAATGGAGCGCAATCATAGGAGGCTTCGGTAATGACATTCTCGGAATTTTCACTGACCCTTCAGGTGTCAGATATCACGACATCTATCCTCAACCGGCAGGATACTCAAAGAAAGAAATCGCTCCTGATTTCCCTGATTCGGCATTTTCTCAATTCCGCACTTTCTCGAGCAAATGGTCTTCCGAACCGATGGGAATCTTTGTAGGAGGCTCAAGAGACGGCAAAATTTCAGACCGTACNTGGNNCTTCGACGGTACAANTTGGNCANACATNTCANATACNCCCCTCCCGGCATTGGCAAACCCGGTGTTAATTCCATACTTCAACTACAGAAAAACACCGGCTTCATGGATGCAAAAAGAATATAACGTGATGCTGTGTGTTGGAGGAATACTTGCAAACGGGAACATTAATGACACCGTTTTTATCTCTTACGACAACGGCGTGAATTGGCAAAAAGCACCCTCTCTTCTTCAACTCCCGGATTATGTTACGCCGCGTTTCAGTGCCGACGNCATAATCTGCACCACCCCCTTCAAAGNCTCTCTGGATAATTATTGGAAACAAAAGTCTACACCTTCACCCGTGGGGGCACGAGTAGTTTATAATATTGACGGCAGTGACATTGATTGGGATTGCCCGTATATCTATATCTTTGGAGGTATTGACAGCGCGGCGTCTTTGCAGAATGAGATTCTCAGGGCAGTGCTTGCCAGACTCACTTTCTCCCCTCTCTTCTAAAAAACATAATTTGCTATAAATGAAAAAATATCTGTCATTCATATTATTTCTCTTAATGATTCTTTCCGGCGTTAGCTCCGCTAAAGCCCAGGAGGATTATCGCTTTGACATAGGAGGAGGAATAGGCATGACAGGTTATTTGGGAGATGCCAACTCCGCCAATCTTTATCAAAATCCCTCCTGGGATGCGGAACTCCTGTTCCGTTATATCGCCAATCCGCGTTTCGCATATAAGACAAACTTCTACCTCGGCGGTCTGAGAGGAAATTCTGCTCAAATGACCAATGTTTTCCCCTCCGGGGAAACTTTCAAGTTCTCTACTACATTCTACGAACTCGGAGAGATGGTGGAATTCAATTTCTTCAATTATGGCATTGGAGAACGTTATCGGAAACTGAAACGTTGGTCGCCTTATATTACTGCCGGACTGTCGCTTACCCTTTGGTCGGTCGACAAGCACACATACGCAGGCTTTACCATACCTTTTGGAATCGGTTGCAAATTCAAAGTCAACCGTCGCCTGAACCTCGGACTGGAATTTTTGATGAAAAAAGTTTTCTCCGACAAGCTTGACGGAGAGAATCTTTCTGACCCATATACGATTAAAAGTTCTTTCGCAAAAAACACTGACTGGTATTCCACACTGACATTCACCATCAGTTATGAATTCAGCAAGCGATGCCAACAGTGTCATTATAAAGAGTAGGAAATGGAGAATCTTGATGCATTATTGACAAAAATAGACCCCACGCGGTTGCCTGTTCACGTTGCCATCATAATGGACGGCAACGGTCGCTGGGCACGCAAACTCGGCAAGCCTCGCTCCGACGGTCACGCAGAGGGGGTAACTTCTGTGCATCGTGCAGTGGAATTTGCTTCCGACCTCGGCATCAAGTATCTCACTCTATATGCTTTCTCTACAGAAAATTGGAATCGTCCCCAAGAGGAAGTAGACACGTTGATGTATCTCATCGGGTGGGCTATCGAAAGAGAGTTGCCCGAATTGCTGAAAAACAACGTCAAAATCCGCCTTATCGGAGATATAAAACGCATCCCCGAAGATGCCCGTAAGCGTCTGCTGAATGCAGAAGCCGCCACGGCTCACTGCACCGGCATGATTCTCGGAATGTGTCTAAGCTACTCCTCTCGCTGGGAAATTACGGAAGCGGCACGCAAACTCGCTCAGGCTGTAAAAGACCACAATATATCGGTAGAAGATATAACGGAAAAAATGCTGGCGGAAAATCTCAATACTGCCGGCATGCCTGACCCCGACCTCCTTATTCGCACCGGAGGCGAAGAGCGTATCTCTAATTTCCTGCTCTGGCAGATTGCATACGCTGAACTCTACTTCACGCAAATTCTATGGCCCGACTTTAAAAAGGAAGATTTTGCCCGGGCAATTTTAGACTTCCAGGGTCGAGAACGACGTTTCGGCAAAACAAGTGCCCAAGTTAGTAACGACATTTCTCAAGAGGAGGAAAAATATGGCATTTCCGACTCTAACAANATATTATAATCCGATTATGACCTTATCGCATTATTTCAAAATACTCCTCTCTATTCTGATTCTCGGTGCAATATCATCGGCATCGGCTCAATCCTTACCTACAGACACGATATATTCTCCGGAAGTGATCTATTCGCCGATACCAAAAAAATATGAAATAGCCGGGATCAGCGTTTCGGGCGTCTCCCACGTTGACGACTATGTCATTATCGGTTATTCCGGACTGACAATCGGAGAGAAAATTGACATTCCCGGCGAAGCAATCTCTAATGCCGTGAAACGTTTCTGGCGACAGGGTCTCTATTCCAAAGTGCAGATTCTCGTTACCAAAACCGTCGGAGATAAAGTTTGGCTCGAAATTGCCCTGCGCCAGCAACCCCGACTTGCAGAACTCAAATACACAGGCATCAAGGGAGGAGAGAAAAAAGACCTCAACGAACGCCTCGGAATGGTGGAAGGTCAGCAATTGACTCCCAACATTCTTGACCGTGCCAAGAAAATCGTTGAAACATATTATGCGGCAAAAGGGTTTAAAAATGCAGCCGTAAGAATTATCNGCCAGCCCGACCTCTCGAAAGAGAANCAGGNAATNGTAACTATAGCCGTCGACCGTAAAAACAAAGTTAAGGTTCATAAAATCTACATTGACGGCAATAAGGTGCTCTCCGACCGAAAAGTGAAGAACACCATGAAGAAGACCAATGAGAACAATGACCTTCTCAAAATCTTCAGCCAGAAGAAATTCGTGGATTCAGACTTTGAGGATGATAAGAAAAGAATTATAGATAAATATAATGAACTCGGCTATCGCGATGCAAAAATAATCAGCGACACTGTCACTCCTTACGGTGACGGCAAAGTGGATGTCCACCTCAAAGTTGATGAGGGTAAAAAATATTATGTCAGCGACATAACCTGGGTCGGCAACACTGTCTATCCCACTGAGACTCTTAATCAAGTCCTCGGAATCTATCCCGGCGAAGTATATAATCAGAAACGCCTTGACAAACGCACTCGCGATGATGAAGATGCCGTGAGCAACCTCTATCTCGACAACGGTTATCTATTCTTCCAATTGGTGCCGATTGAAGAGAATATTAAAGGTGATTCGGTAGCACTTCAAATGAGAATACATGAGGGGCAGCAGGCACGCATCAATAAAATTGTCATCAACGGCAACGACCAGCTGTATGAAAAAGTTATCCGACGTGAATTACGCGTTCGTCCGGGCGATCTCTTCTCAAAATCTGACTTGATGCGCTCCGCACGCGAGATAGCCACATCCGGTCACTTCAACCCTGAAACAATGGGAATCAACCCCCAACCAAACGAAAATGACGGCACTGTAGACATTATTTTCGACCTTGAATCCAAGCCAAACGATAAGATTCAGGTTTCATTCGGCTGGGGTCAGACAGGTCTCACCGGTCAGCTCGCCCTCTCCTTCTCCAACTTCTCAATCAAAAATCTTTTCAATCCTTCATCCTATAAAGGTATAATTCCGCGTGGCGACGGTCAGACATTCTCTATCTCTGCTCAAACCAATGCGAAATATTATCAATCCTATTCTCTCTCTTTCTTTGAGCCGTGGCTTGGAGGTAAACGCCCGAACTCGTTAAGTTTCTCAGTGGATTATTCCCGCTCAACGGGTGTTAACTCATCTTATTATAACAATAACTGGCAAAACGCTTATATGAACTCCCTATACTATCAGGGATCTTACGGTTCATACAACAGCAATTATGCCTATCAAAATGCCTACGACCCTAATAAGGTTTTGCAAATGGCAGGTGTTACCCTCGGCTTTGGCACACGTCTGACATGGCCGGATGATTACTTCACATTCCAGGCGGCACTCTCCTATCGCTGGTATTACCTGAAAAACTGGGATTATCTGTATTATATGAATAACGGTGTGTCAAACTCTCTCGCTCTATCTTTGACACTGGCACGCAACAGTATCGACAATCCTATTTACACCCGCCGCGGCTCAAGCTTCTCAATTGAGGCGACTTTGACCCCGCCCGTTAGCCTCTTCGACAAAGGGAAAAATTGGGAGCAATTAGCCTACGAAGCAAATACCCTTAACAGCCAGCCTGCCAAAGCTCAACTCTACAAATGGATTGAATATTGGAAACTGAAATTCAAGAGTAAAACATTCACTCCTCTGACCGACCCCGACGGTCAATGGACTCTCGTGCTTATGACCCGCGCCGACTTCGGACTGCTCGGATCTTACAACAAATGGGTAAAAACACCTTTTGAAACCTTCTATTTCGGAGGCGACGGCATGTCAGGCTCATATACTTACGCCACTGAGACCATCTCAATGCGCGGCTATGATAACGGTCAGTTCACTCCATGGGGAAGCGAAGGTTATGCCTATTGCAAATACTCTTTGGAATTGCACTTCCCGTTCCTTCTCCAACCCGCCACCACAATCTACGCATTGGCATTCGCCGAGGCGGGCAATTGCTGGACTTCTGTTGACCAGTTTTCTCCCTTCAATATCAAACGCTCTGCCGGAGTGGGAGTACGTGTTTATCTGCAAATGCTCGGATTCCTCGGAATCGACTGGGGTTACGGCTTTGATAAAGTGCAGGGACGCAGAGGGGGAAGCCAGATTCACTTCGTATTGGGTCAGGAATTCTAAGAGTGAAACAGTTAATTAACATTTTTTAGCACACCCCTCTTAAACTTGAAGCCCGGCAGTTGTTCTAAACTATAAAATTGAAATTTAAAAATTATGAAAAAATTATTTATTATCGCAACATTGGCTCTTTTCGCCACTATCGGAGCAAGTGCTCAGAAATTTGCTCTCGTGGATATGGACTATGTTCTGCGCAACGTGCCTGCCTACGAAATGGCTAACGAACAATTGAATCAAGTTTCTCAACGCTGGGAAAAGCAAGTGAATCAGCTCGCCAAGGAAGCTGAGACCATGTATAAGAATTATCAGTCGGATATGGTGTTCCTTACCGATGACCAAAAGAAAAAACGCGAAGAGGAAATCGTTGCGAAAGAAAAAGAGGTCACCGACACTCGCTATAAATTCTTCGGTCCGGAAGGAGAACTTTACAAGAAACGTCAATCCTTGATGAAGCCTATTCAGGAAGATGTATATAATGCTGTAAAAGCCGTGGCTGAAGAAAAAGGTTATCAGGTTATTTTCGACCGTGCCTCCTCTCAGAGCATAGTTTTCGCTTCTCCAAGAATAGATGTGAGCAATGATGTGCTCGCGAAGTTGGGATATTCAAAATAATTTGATTATCTTTGTCAGCGCGAAAGAATATTTAAATTCTTTTCAGTTCAAAAATCAAATTATTGAACTTCAATCACAGAATATTAATAATTTAATCTAATAATTATCCATGCTNAAAAAAATCNTTTTGGCTGNCGNANTCGTTTTCGNACTATCAGCTTCANCACAGACCATCAAAATCGGTCTTGTAGATATCAACGGCATCATCGCAGGTATGCCTGAAACTGCAACTGCTCAAACAAAATTGCAAGAAACTCAGAAGAAATACGAAGCAGAATACGCAAAACTCGGCGAAGAGCTGCAAAAACAATACGAGGAACTTCAAAAAATGTCGGAAGACGAACTCCCCGCAATCAAAGAGCGCAAGACCAAGGCTTTTGCCGACAATCAGCAAAAGATGCAGACTTTCGAGCAGCAAGTGATGCAGGAGATGCAAAAACTTCAAAACGATTTGATGGCTCCCGTTATCCAAAAAGCTAAAGAAGCTATCGAATCCGTTGGTAAAGAAGGCAACTTCACTTTAGTGCAAGCTCTCGAGCCTACAATCACTTTCTACTACAGCTCTCCCGCAGAGGATATCACTCCCCTCGTGAAAGCAAAACTCGGCTTGAAATAAAACCCGAATATTCTCAATATCTTAACATAGGGATGCACTCCGGTGCATCCCGTTTCAATTTATTTAATCCGAATAAAATGACATTTGAAGATATAAGAAAGAGGGTTGAGCTTCTTCCGGCTGATGAAGCTATATCGATTCTATCCGGATATATTTCTCAAAACCCCCGCGACACCGATGCCCTCACNCTCAGGGGAATGAAATATTTCGGAGCAGGAAAACGTNCCGCCGCCATCAACGACTATCTGGCAGCCCTCGAAATAGACCCTGAATGTAAGGCAAAACTTGCACTCCAGTCAGCCAACGAAATACTTGACTATTACAATAAAGACCTCTACAATCCTTAATTTATGGGTCCTATCGGCATTTTTGACTCCGGCTACGGCGGACTGACAATACTTAGCGCAATTCGCAGGCGTCTCCCCCGATATGATTATCTTTATCTCGGGGATAACGCTCGTGCGCCTTACGGTACACGCAGCTTTGAAGTGGTATATGACTTCACGCTGCAGGCTGTGAAATACCTGTTCAATGCCGGATGCAAGCTTGTCATACTCGCCTGCAACACCGCTTCCGCCAAAGCACTCCGCTCAATCCAGCAACAGGATTTGCCGATAATTGACCCCACCCGTCGCGTACTCGGAGTGATTATCCCGACTGTTGAGGCACTTGACACACTCTCCCAAACACGCCACGTCGGGGTAGTGGCAACTCCCGGCACCATACTCTCCCATTCTTATTCTATTGAAACAGGCAAACTTTTTCCCGATATAAAAATGACGGAAATAGCCTGTCCGATGTGGGTCCCTCTGATTGAAAACAATGAAGCCAACGATGAGGGGGCGGATTATTTCGTAAAAAAATATTGTTCCGAACTTTTGGACAAAGATTCTGATATTGATACCCTCCTTCTCGGTTGCACTCACTATCCCTTATTGATGAAGAAAATCAGGGAATTTATGCCCCGACACATTAATATCATTCCGCAAGGAGAATTAGTGGCGAAAAGTCTGGAGGATTATTTGCATCGTCATCCCGAAATTGAGAAGGAATGTAAGAGAGGTGGGGAAACTCGTTTTCTCACCACCGAGAATCCCGACAAATTCAATTCCCTCGGCTCCCTCTTCCTCTCCGAAGAAATCAAAGCGGAAAGAATCACACTCCTATAATTCAGGATTTCTAAAATTCCCAGTCCGCTTGCGCAAACAAGCGTTTGTCGTCGGCTATCCTGTGGCTGATTGTCGTCAGCATATCCCCCNTCNAANCTCCGTTCACTCCCCCTTTCANCATACGCAACATAGATTTCTCCGAAAGACGTTTGCGCCCTCCCGCAAAGCGGATACTTTGCAATGGCAAGATAAAGCGGAATAACGCCGCAGTGCGAATTATTTCCTCCTCGCTTATCAATGGAGTGTTCTCCAAAGGTGTACCCGGTATAGGATTCAAGATGTTGACGGGAACCGAATCAGGCGCAATTTCTCTCAATTCAAAAGCAAAATCCAGGCGTTCTGCGGCACTTTCACCCATCCCTATAATCCCTCCCGAGCATATCTCCAACCCTGCCTGTCGGGCATATTCTATAGTGCGCAATTTATCCTCCGGTGTATGAGTCGAACACAATCNGCCGAANACCCCTTTAGAGGTCTCCATATTGCAATGATATCNCCTTACCNCGGCTTCTTTCAAAGCCTTCATCTGCTCCAAATTCAATAAGCCCATGGAAGCGCATAAATATAGGCGAGTATCTTGTGTCAAGCGTTTATACTGTTCGCAAAAACNTTTCAAAGCTTTATCACTCAAAGACCTGCCTGATGTAACGNGTGAAAACCTCTTTATGCCGGCATCCTCATTATGTCGTGCGGCTTTCAAGGTCTCATCATAAGGCAACGACTCATAATGCTCACACGCAGATGAATATTGCATTGATTGGGCGCACCATTTGCAATCCTCACCACATAACCCGCTACGTGCATTCACTNTTGANCAACTGTCAACCTTCGCCGGNTGGAAATGGCGGCAAATTCTATCGGCTGCNNCACACAATNCATCCAGATNTTCCCACTCCATNAGCCTCNCGGCTTCAAAGCGTGAAACCCCTTTCCCTTCATTTATAACTCTTTCAGCCAGAGCCGAAGGAGTTATATAATTTATTTCATTTTCAATCATTTGGATATGCTGCAATAAATATTTTGCGTTTCTTCAATTCCTCCCTTATCTCGTGAAGTCTTTTTAAATTAACCTTTCCCACGACATAACGGGTTTCATCAGATACATACCTTTCCGAAATCTCGCCGAATTGCAATAATTCAATGTCTGACTCGTCATTATATCGCATATATATGCGGAAATTCAAATCGTTGGTGAAGTGAGCCTCTTCATTTCCGCCGTTCATGCGTTTATATCTGTAGAAATAATCATAGCGTATCGCTGAAATATCCGACACTACGGCTGAGGAAGTTGGATGTCCGCCCGCTCCGCGGCCTACAAGGAATTGCTTGCCATAAAATCTTCCTTTAATCACAACGCCATTGAATTCATCCTCACATGAATAGATATATTTATTTCTCGAAATCAGATGAGGCATCACACTCAGGAAGAGCCTGTTGTCTGGCGTTTTCTCTGCTAATCCTATCAACTTTATCCTTCTTTCCTTTTCGCGGGCAAACAAGATGTCGGAATCCTGCATATCGGTAATGCCGTAGGTGAACACATCCTCCGGCTTCACATATACGCCGAAAGCATGCACTGTGAGAATCACGAGTTTAAACAGAGAATCCCAGCCGTCAAGGTCGAGAGTGGGGTCTGACTCCAGAAAGCCCAATTCACGAGCCAACTTCAATGCCTCGGCATGACTCATCCCCTCATTGAAAATCTTTGACAATATGAAATTCGAAGAGCCGTTTAATATTCCTTTGACTGAGATTTGAAGGTCATTATCATAATACTCTTCCAGGTTGCGAATAACGGGAATCGAACCGCACGCCGATGCATCATATAGCAGCGGAGTCTGCATCTCCTTCTGCAATTCTATCAGCTCCGGTAAATGACGCGCCAACATCTTTTTGTTGCCGGTCACCGTCGGCAACTTTCTCAATAACGCACCCTTTACAATCTGATATGCGGCATCTGCATCGTCAATCAATTCTACGATAACGTTAACCTCCGGGTCGTTCAAAACTTCATCACGATCGGAAGTAAACCGGAGCTCCGGAGCCTCCGCACGGTGTCGGGCAACATCCCTGACGCAAACTTTAGCGATCGACAAGTTGGATTCCGGCACTCTCGACAAAAGTTCATGGAGACCTTTACCAACTGTTCCAAATCCAAACAACCCTATATTTAAATGTTTCATATCTCTATAAATAATTCTCAATNTTTCCTAAAACCGATACCCCACATAATATGTGGCTCCTATTGCTGTAGATGCATTCCTCCCGGGAATAAACCATGCCGGATATGCCGGATCAGAATACTTATTCTTCANATTAAAATCCATCCTNNCATTCCANCNCATCATGATCNCTTTATNTATCTTNACTTCCAGCCCCGCTAAGATTTCCGCATACNAACATCTGGCANTCAATCCATACATGCTTNTGATTTCGGGCGATGTATAATATTGCGAACCTGCCCTGATTACAGGAATGTCNTACGAAAAACCGCTGTAGCAGAATCTCATCCCNGCAAAAAGTCTATAATNCGGATTCCCCTTATNCAAGAAATTATAATTNAATCCGGCTTTAACATACATCGATGGTTTCACCTTGAAATATGTCCTGCCGTCATCGGGGCGCGAGTTGGAATATCCCAATCCCACTTCTACAGTCGGAAAAAGCCAGTTCCATAACGAACATGAAACACCAATGTCAAAATTAGCACGTTTCTGACCGAATATCATCATCAATGCGTCAAAGAAATTCACCCCTACCGACACACCGGAATACAACGGATATTTCGGTCCGGAACGTACTTTCTTGACAGTATCCAATTCCGCCAGGAACCTCACCGGGGTGTCAAGCGGATTGCCGTGCTTGTCATAATAGTGCAAAACCGGCTGCTCGGGCTTTTCGCGGTCGATATCCACCGGAGTAACCTTTATGTCCAGTCCCTTCCGCGCTGATTTCTCCGGTTGTTGAAAAGTAGTGTCTGTCGGCTCCTGAGAGAAAACATCCCTCGGAAGCAAACACAACGCCAACACCAATATGTAAAAAAATCTTTTCAAAGATTCAAGCTCTTATTTTTTATTTCTGAAATCCGAAATAAGCGAGTCCAGTTGCCCGTGCTCAATCAGAAAACCGTCATGGGCAAACTCCGACTCTATCGTGGCATACTCCGCTCCCGGAATCATCCTGAGCATCTCCTTGTGATATACCGGGGGGAAAAGGATATCACTGCTCACGCTCACAATCAGACATTTTGCCTTTATCCTCTTCAAGGCTTTCTCCGCACCCCCTCTGCCCCTGCCGACATTATGCGTATCCGATGACTTACACATCCTCATATAACTGTAAACGTCAAAACGGTCAGCCAATTTCTTCCCCTGATATGCCTGATAACCGTGAACCTTCCTGTCGAAAGGATTCGCCATTTCGCCCTCTTTCTCAGCCTGAGTCTTGTCGTAAGCGGCATAACTCCGATAACTCAGCAGGGCTATGGCACGAGCCGCCTCCAATCCTTTTCGTGCAGCATCAGCAGCCGGTCTGCCGTAATCAGCATCTGCCTCTATAGCCATATACATAGCCTTGTTGATGGCGGCGAGCCATGGTCGGCATTGATAATCCGTAGCACACAACACTCCCTTCCGTGCCACCTCCGGCTCCCCCACAAGCCATTCCAACGCCTGAAATCCCCCTAATGAACATCCTATTATCGTATCGATTTGTTCTATTTCCAGATGCTCCTTCAGTAATTTGTGAGCCTCCACCATATCCCTCACCGTCAATAACGGAAATTCTCCATATAAGGGTTCCTCCCCGGGGCGTAGCGGAGTTGTCGGTCCCGTACTGCCATAGCAACTCCCTATGACATTCGCACAAACCACAAAATTCTTTTCAGGGTCTAAAAACTTACCTTCCTCCACCGTGTGAGGCCACCAATCAGCCACATCTGAATTTGCAGTCAACGCGTGCATCACCCACACACAATTCGATTTGTCTTCATTCAGTTTCCCGTATGTGTGATAGGCAATCTTCAGCGAAGGCAATTCTTCACCCGACTCCAATTTAAAAGGCTTGTCATACTCAAAAATCTTCATAACGTTCTTTTCCTTCTCCTGTCAAACCGGGCTCGTTACTTTACCACTCCTCCGCAATNAGATAATTGTTCCTCNCCNGCGNATTGCGTGTTATCANTTCCCCTATGAATCNCGTAAGGAAAAACNNTAANCCCATCACCATCGCCGCCAAAGAGAGATAGAAATATACTGAGTTTGTAACATAAAAAGAATAATCTGCCGAGCAAAGACTCACAATCTTCAATATCAAAACCACCATAACGGCAATGAAGCCGATTATAAACATCAACGAACCGAGCAATCCGAAAATATGCATCGGCTTGATGCCGAATTTTGACTGAAACCATAGGGTAGCCAAATCCAGATAGCCGTTGACAAATCTGTCAAGTCCGAATTTCGTAACCCCATATTTGCGCGCCTGATGATGCACCGCCTTTTCACCGATTTTCTTATATCCTGCGTTTTTCGCAAGATAAGGAATGTAGCGGTGCATATCGCCATAAACTTCGATATGCTTCACGACATCGCGCTTGTAAGCCTTAAGCCCGCAATTAAAATCATGCAGATTCTTTATTCCCGAAACTTTCCTTGCGGTTGCGTTGAAGAGTTTTGTCGGTATTGTCTTCGACAGCGGGTCATAGCGTTTCTTTTTCCATCCCGACACAAGGTCATATCCCTCCGAAGTAATCATCCGGTATAATTCCGGAATTTCATCGGGAGAGTCCTGAAGGTCGGCATCCATTGTGATGACGACATCCCCCACTGCTTTCCGGAAGCCTTCATTTAATGCCGGAGATTTGCCGTAATTGCGTGCAAAAGAAATGGCGTGAATTCGCGGATTCAGTTCCGAAAGCTCATGAATCACCTTCATTGAATTATCCGTGGAGCCGTCATTTACGAAAATGATTTCATAATCGAATCCATTTTCCTTCATGACCCTCTCTATCCATTGAGTCAANTCTGNCAAAGANTCATNCTCATTATATAAAGGAATTACAACTGATATATCCATCTTCCTGATATTTTATATTCCCTATTCCTATCCGGCATGTAGCCAACCCGGCAACTTGTCGCCACCCTGCAAAATTACTCATAAATTCCGTAATTTCAAAATATCAGCAACCTTCACCCAAACGACAGGGTCTAAATGAAAACGGCTGCCTTTTCAAGCAGCCATTTCCTTATATCGTTCACACGCGATTCCTCTGCGTTGTGAATTTAATGAACTTTTTTCAGATTAGGGGTTAGAGGATGACTTTCTTTGCTTTGCCCTCTACCATCACGAGATAGACACCCTTGGGAGCGGAAACCTCTATAGTCTCACCGGAGGCAGCAGCCTTGCTTGCCACGCAAACACCGTCAATGTTATAAACCGCAACATTTGTAGCGACACCGGGAGTAACAGAGATAACACCGTTGGCAGCTGTGATGACTGAAGAAGAAACCATCACGCCTTCCACGCCTGCATCACCTATTGAAGAATATTCGCGAATCTTGGCTATGTTCATCGGGTCATAGTGATAAATAACCTTACCTTTACCCTGGATGTGGAAAGTCTTCATATACATATTTGTCAATGTTGCAGTGAAGCCTTCGGGAGTGCCCCATGAAATTGTAGAACCCTCATTGAGAAGATCCGGGAAGTTGTGGGCGTAAAGGAGCAAACCGTAATCATTACTCCAGGTGATGTCGTCATAGCCGCAAGGAACGAATGTATTGAGCGATGGAGCGATTTCGTCAAGTTCCGAACCGTCTACATCCTCACCTTTAATCGGGTGGATACATGTGTATGTGTCGCCGGTGGGATTCAAATTTGTGTCGTTGCCATATTTCTTGTTTGCATAAAGATAACCTTCGATTGAATTTGCGTGTTGGTCAAGTTCCTCAGATTCAACATCAACAACGCGACTGATAGCCTCCGTGTTAAACGGACCGGCTGTGTCATCGATAATCCATTTCAATTTTTCGTCACCTGCAGCAAGATAAAGTGCTGTGTAAGGACCCCAGACGCTTGTGAAGGGGTTTTCGTCACCAAACATCTCACTATCCCAAATGCCGGCATTGAATACGTGAACGTCACCGAAAGGAGGTAAGGTCTCGTTCATTTCCTCGAAACCTTCCACGCGGGCGGTGCCTACATATTTCAGACGTGTATTCTGATTGCGGCCTGTGTCGATGTTGGTGTAATAAAGGGTGATGTTACAGGTGATTTCTGAAGTCTCATTGTCAAATGCTGAGAATTCAAGTGAAGAACCGTAAGTGTCATTCACCATCGTGATGCAATTTGCACCGTTGATGACACATTGACCGCCATCGGCAGACATACTGTTTTGAAGGATACTCCAGTTCGGGAATTTTGTTGTGCCTTCAATTGCCTTTTCACCTACATATTCAGATTCTTTAAATTTCTGTGTGAAGTTAGGGTCATTTGCGAGTCTTGTCATTGACACCGCCGCATAATCACGCAATGCTTCGGGAATCTGACCCTGGCTGTCAAGCTCACCCTTGTAAGTGAACACCTGCTCATAAATATAATATGAAGGCCAGCATCCCATGAAATAGATATAAGTATCAAGAACNGNGGNNTCTTGCTTTCNNNCGGCGATNNTCATGTTGCAGGCATAGTAAGGAANACGGTCNAATCCGTATTNAACAGNATTGCCAANTTCATCTGCAAACTCCACAAGGTCGCAAATTTTCTCCTTTGTCAACAATATTGATAAATCCCATGTTGTGCCGTTACGGTCTTGAAATGAACGGGTCATAGTTTGCTCACCGGGGAGAATAATACCCATTTGCTGACGTTGAGTAATCTCTTTCATCTTGGCTGAACCTTCCGGAGTAATCGTATATTTGGCATTAGTAACGATATCACCGGCGAGATTTGTTGCCATTGCCGCTAAACCGCCCAAGCAGATAGCTGCCAATACAGTAGTAAATTTTTTCATCGGTTAATTTAGTTAAATATGATAATTATTAATACGTTTCGTGGTTAATCCAAAATTTATCTTTGGGCGGAAAATATAAAATTTCCGCTTGTTGGGGTAATTTTTCAAGGTTCAGAAGCAAAATTGCTAAATAATTTTGACATTTACAAATAGATTAACAAAATTTTTCCTTCCATACACTAAAAAAATGTTAAAATCACGGGAATCAGAAATCAGGATTGGATAATGTGAATTTGCGCGTGCTGCATGATGATAAATTTGTCAATGCAACGCGTAGCTGTCGAGTCCTTTATCAGCGATGAGGATACGCTGCGAGTGCGGCGGCAAGCACCTTGAGCGCTTTGCCCAAATCCTCCTTGCATAAGACATAGGCTATCCTTACCTCATCTTTTCCGCGTCCGGGGGTAGTGTAAAAACCATTTGCGGGCGCCATGAAAATCGTTTGCCCCTCATAGCTGAACTCCGAAAGACACCACCTGCAGAAGTGCTCCGCATCCTCCACCGGCAGTTTCACCACCGTATAAAACGCTCCCATTGGCATCGGCGTGTAACACCCGGGTATCCTGTTGATTCCCTCCACCAAAAAATTGCGCCTCTCCACATACTCCTTATACGTAGCCTTCATGTATTCCGGCTTCGCATCTATCGAAGCTTCAGCCACTATCTGCCCCAGCAACGGAGGACTCAATCTCGCCTGGCAAAATTTCATCACATTCTTCCGCAATTCCTTATCCTTCGTAATCAGCGCCCCAACCCTTATGCCACACTCATTATATCGCTTCGATACGGAATCTATCAATACCACCTGCTCCTCAATCCCCGGCAAATGAAACGCTGAAATATACGGTGCGTCAGTATAGCAGAATTCCCTGTAAACTTCATCAGAAAAAAGATAAAGATTGTNCTTCTTCNCCAAATCCCTTNTCTGAAGCATCTCTTTCATCGNNTATAGNTAGCCCGTGGGATTNNTAGGATTACATATCAGTATNCCTTTAGTGCGCGGCGTAATCAATTTTTCAAAATCCTCTATCGGAGGCAATGCGAAACCGGTGTCTATGGAGGATGGTATTGTTATGATTTTCGCACCGGCTGAAATTGCAAATGCCATATAATTGGCGTATGCCGGCTCCGGCATTATTATCTCGTCTCCGGGGTCAAGACACGCCATGAAGGCGAATAACACCGCTTCCGAGCCACCGCTTGTGATGATGATGTCTTCGACATCCACCTCTATGTTAAACCTATGATAATACTCCTGCAGTTTTTCGCGCAGCGAGAGCAATCCATCGGAAGGGGAATATTCGAGGACTTTCCGGTCTATATGCTTCAGAGCTTCGAAAGCCTCCGGCGGAGTAGGCAAATCCGGCTGGCCTATATTCAGACGATACACTTTCAACCCGCGTTTTACAGCATCGTTGGCAAGCGGAACGAGCCGACGAATCGGCGATGCGGGCATCTCCTCCCCGCGTATGGAAACCTTTGGCATGCTTATTGATAATTAATAATTAAGAATTGTGATTTGATATATAGATATGGCATGAAGCCGCCACACACCCGTGGCATAATAGAAAAAAGGCGTCAAAATTTAAAATTTTGACACCCTCCTATCAATTCGTACAGAAAGTGGGACTCGAACCCACACAGCCGATAAGGGCCAAGGGANNTTAAGTCCCTCGTGTCTACCATTCCANCATTTCTGCNTNACCATCAGCGCTCTTTCAAACACNTCGATTACTCCGCAAAATTATTAAAAAAAATACAATTATCAGCATTATACTCATAAAAATTAATCCTCAACACGGTTTTTAACATTCTTTAAATTTAAACTGCAAACATATTGCATTGACGGAACATACCTTTGCCTCAGAATCAAAATTATGAATTATGAACAGGAACATGAAGATTGAACTCCACGACAGGATTTACGTGAGAATAACCCAGGATGGCATCACACGCATTGAGCTTTCAATCAACAATGCCGCCTCAATGACAGATTTAATAGGAGAGATAAGATATGCCGCACGCCATATCGATGGCTTGGCCAAGATGTTTGTCCGCAATCACACCCGCGGCTGGAGTCTGGAGCAACCGATAAAATTTTATCGCGAAGGCACGGCGCCGCGTTATCGCTATCGCACTTCGCGCCGCAACCCGATTGAAATGGGCGCGGATTATCACGGCGTTGCCCCACGAAGCCAAAGAAGCACGGTTGAAAGGAGCGCACATACAATATTCCCATGGGAAACGCATTAAAATAAAATCGATTGGCAATTGCCAATCGATTTTATTTATAGCTGATTAAGGAAATTTATCTCTGAAGTTGAGAGAGGTCAATCTGGGAGTTGTATTGGGTCTCCTGCAGCGGAATCATCCATACCCAGCCCCCTTGCGCATCAGGCTGGAAGTCCAGATAGTATGCTGCCGGAATATTGTTGGATTTCATATCTCCGGCTTTCCAGGAGTTTCTGACGATTGGCAGATTCCAACGCTTCATGTCAAACCAGTTATGTCCTTCGCCCCACAGCTCGAATCGACGTTGAAGTTTAACCTCTTCAAGCAATTCAGTTCCTGACTTACTGCAGGAATATTGGGGATTGCGCTGTGCATTCAATTCCATCAGAAGGTCTCTTGCCACCTGATCATTACCGTTATGGCATGCAGCCTCAGCCTCGGTCAGGAGCATCTCTGCGCCACGCATGAACGGCCAGCCGTCAGTGCCGTAACCGTCAAGACCCCAGAATTTATATTGCGAACCGAAATAAACCGAGCAATCCGCGTGACCTGAAAGACGGCTCACGTATGGCTTCGCCCATTTAGCCTCGCCACCTTCCGGAATGACGCTCAAGCCGAATTTGGTGTATTCGTTCTTCATCGGAGCTGATTTCGGACTTAGCTCCATTGTTGATGGCGAACATATATTCTGGTTCCAGAAGGCAGTTGCCTTGAGTACACCTATTTTCAATTTGTCGGGTGTGAAAAAGAGGTCGCGGCGAATATCCGTTTCCGGCATCTGACGATAGAGTTCATAGTTAATCGTACCCACGCCGTTGTTCCAGTCAACGTATGCGCCGTTGCATGCATACCACGCACCGTTGCTCCAGTAGGCAGTCCTTTCAAGGTCAGGCTCGTTACCCCACATCCATTCGTCGTTGGGCTCTGCAAAGCCACCTTTATACTCTTCTGCAGTCATAATCTTATAATATCCGCCACGGGCGTCATGTGCCATCTTCTCGGCGGTCTTATAGTCATTGCGCAGCATTGCGGTGCGGGCATAGATGCCGCGGGCAACATCAGCATCCGGTTCCCATACAAATTTACGATTAGTCTTGTTGTTGTCATAGATGGCGATAGCCTCATCCAAATCATCATATATGAGTTTGAGCACGGCGTTCATTGAAGATAGCGGAACCTCATATGTGCCCGGAGTCGTGCGGATAACGACTGTCATAGCATTGCCGTTATCGGAATCCTTCCAGCGCGGAGCATACAGCTGGAGAAGGCGGAAATATGCGTGAGCCCTGATTGTCAAAGCCTGAGCCTTGATGAATTGCATTTTCTCGCGTTCGTCCATTNTTGAGTNAATACCTNCGAGAATGGTGTTGGCCTGCGCGNNAAGGNTGTAGCAATACGACCATGGAATNGTGCACATCCAGGTCTGGNTATTGCGGAATCGGTCCATCGTCATGATGAAAGGAGCGCGGACACAAAAGAAATAACTGAAATAGTCCTGACCCATGACATCACCATAGAATGCCATAAGGGTTGCTTCGCCGTTAGGCTGGAGATTTGACTGGAAGTCGGTGTATGTGGTATACATTGAGCCGCAGAGACCATAGAGAGCCATTTGGGCACCTTCCGGTGTATTTTGTACCGTTGCAGATGACACGAGTGTTACGGGGTCTTCCTGAAGGTAGCTGGAATTACACCCGGCGAGCATGCCGACAGTCATCAATGATGCGATACCTTTTATTAATATCTTGCTTTTCATTGTGTTTTACTGTTATTATATTGATAATTGTGAAAGGGATTAGAAGCGTGCAGTGAGTTGGAAACTATACACGCGGGCTGTTACGTAACCCACACCTTGCGTTCCGGCGTATGATTGTTGCGGGTTCATACCCTTGCGGGCTGTCAACGTGAAAAGGTTGTCGATTGAAACGCCTATGTTGATGTTCTGCAGTTTCAACGGGCGAACCCATTTCAACGGAAGGTCATAAGAAACATTGATATTCTTAAACACTAGGTAGTTGCTGCTGGTCAGCCAGCGGGTCGAACCGGAGTCATTGTTAAATGAATTGCGGTAGATATTAATCTGCGGAATACCGTTCGGGTCAATTCTGTCGGGGTGGTCGGCAGTCATTCCTGCAGGTGCCTCGGTCCATGAGTTGAGGATGTCGGTTGAGAGTGCGCTCGGTTTTTCGCTGCACATCATCAATCCTGCATATACGCTGTCGAGGGTTTTGCCGCCGAGTCCGTAAGTGAAGAGCGCGGCTACGGTCAGACCTTTCCAGCTCAAGTTAGTGCCGAACGAGCCGTAAACTGTCGGTATTGAAGTGCCTGATTCAACACGGCCTGCGTAATTGGGTTTCGTTGTGTAGAGTTTACCGTTATATTCCACAAGGGCACCGTCTGCGCGGGCTGCTTCGATTTGCTGATTGTAATAAGCCTCGTTGAAGGAGTAAGTTTCAGTTTCGGCGTTATATGATTGATAGTCGAATGAATTGCGGTCTATTTCATAAAGGGCTTGACCTGTCAACTGGTCGACACCTGCATAAGGATAGAGAAAGAACTCATACATTGATTTTCCTTCCCTCTTGATGGTGGTTGCGCCCACGATGTTGCGGTGATTGGGAAGATAAATGACTTTATTCTTCATGAAAGTCGCGTCAAGGCTGACACTCCATGTGAGATTGCGGTTGCGGATGATGTCGCCGTTGAATGCGAGTTCCCAGCCGATGTTCTGCATGGTTCCGATGTTGGCTGTAACTTGCGGAGCATAACCGGAGTCCATCAATGTGCCTGAAGAAAGGGGTTTTGACACGTCGAAGAGAAGGTCGGCGTTGCGCTTGTTGAAGTAGCCTACGGAGAAGCCGAAGCGGTCATTGAAAAGTGAACCTTCGAGGGCGATGTCAAATGTCTTTGTAGCCTCCCAACGGATATTGTCGGCTGCCAGCTGGGCGGGAATGAGGGTTGCCATTCCGGTGTAGGGCAGACCGCTTGAGTAGAGTGACCAGTATGAGTAAGCCGTTGCCGACATGCAGTTACCTACTGAGCCGTATNCCGCACGAAGCTTCAAATAGTTNATCCAGTNGATATNCTGNATNNATTTCTCCTTTGAGATAACNCAGCTTGCACCGNNACTCCAGAATGTGCCCCAACGGTTGNCCCTGCTGAAGCGCGATGTGCCGTCGCGACGTATTGAAACCTCACCGAAATATTTCTGATTGTAGTTATAACGCGCACGTCCGAGGTATGATTCGTCATTCACAGCGCCTTCGGAAGAACCGAGGGTGTTGTTGAGAACCGTGAAGTTTGACAGGTTATAGTTGTCGGAGAATAATTGGTCTGAGGCTCTCACGGCATTGATATACTGCGAAAGGCTGGTGTTCTCATGGTGGAGAAGGAGGTCGACATGATGCAATCCGTAATCATGACCCCAGTTGAGTTCCTGGAGGAATGTGTGCTGGCGGATGTCATAGAAAGTATAAGCCACGGAGCCGTTGGAAGCCACTGCGGAGCCTACCTTGTTATTCATATATTGATAACCGTTTGACTTATCCCTGTGCATTGTGCCGCGGACTGTCAGTTCAAAACCGTAAGGAATCACGATGGTTCCGTAGAGCGAACCGTCCAGCACAGTAGCTGAATGACGTGTCCTGTCGGCATTTGCCGTATAACCGATGTTTGTATTTTCAAGATAGTCGGCGATGTTGTATTCGGGCATGCCGAATTCATTGCGGATGATATTGCCTTCTTCATCGTGTNTGTAATATGGATAAATCGGAGCCATGCTTNNAGNGATGAAGATGTTCTGCACTGTGCCGGCTACATTGGTCAGATATGCTTGTTCCTGCTGGGTTGCAGCAAGGTTGACACCCAGTTTCAGATATGACACCGGATTGTAGTTCGCGTTCAGGCGGGCGTTGAAACGCTCAAAGTCGCTTTGCACGGTGTAGCCGTGTTCTTTCAGGTAACCCACGGATGCGAACACATTGAACTTGTCGGTTGCAGCCGCCGCGTTGACGTTATACTCCTGACGATAGCCGGCGGATACGCTTACTGCCTTCCACCAGTCAAGGTCGGTATAACCCGGCAGCGGAGAGCCTCCCACGAATTTTCCTTCGGGAGTGAAAAGTTCTGCCTCCGGCAAACCGAACACATTATATTGAGCGTAGTTTTCAATAAATCTCGTATGATAGAATTCGTTGGCTGCGTGAATGCTGTTGTATGTTCCGTCGCTCACCTTACCGTTCACATAACCGGTATAAGCTGCTTGCATCCAGTCGCTTGCAGTCAAACGGTCATACAGCGGAATACCGCGTGTGTAAAGACCCTGGCGCACCTGGAGAGTAACGTCGACCTTGCCTACTGTCTTTGCCTTCTTGGTCGTGATGAGGATGACGCCGTTCGCACCCTTATTACCGTAAAGAGCTGCTGAAGCTGCGTCTTTCAACACTGACATTGATTCGATGTCGGCAGGGTTCAGGTCAGCTATCGAGCCGTTGTATGGGATACCGTCTACCACATAGAGCGGGGAGTTGCTTCCGTTGATGGAGTTAAAGCCGCGAATACGGATATCCGGTTCGGAACCCGGATTACCCACCGTGCCGTTTACCTGCACACCCGGCGCATTACCTTCCAATGCCGATGTAACGCTGGTGACGGGGCGGTCTTCAATCTCTTTGGCACCGATGACAGCCACCGAACCGGTCAGTGATTCCTTGGTTGCCGTACCGTAAGCCACCACCACGAGGTCGTCAAGTGAAGTTGAGGATGATTCAAGATAGATAGTCATGTTGCTTTTCAAATCCACTGTTTTAGTGGTGTAACCTACATAACTTATCGTAGCCTTTTTCACTTTGGCGGGGACGGTGAGCTGGAAATTACCGTCAATGTCAGCGGCAGTTCCTTGTCCGCCTCCGATTGGCATGATTGTGGCTCCAATCAGCGGCTCATTGTTTGCCGCGTCAAGAATAGTGCCCGTGATCGTATGGGTTTGCGCATGAAGCACAAATCCGCATATCATCACGTTAACCATGAGTAAAAACAGTTTTCTCATACTTGATGTGTTTATGACTTGTTAATTTATTTTGTCAAACATGGCATTGACTGTCTCTCTTACTTCGAGCTTATCCTCTCTTTCTATGGTTGAAAATATCGGTCTGTTCGATTAAAAGTAGTGTCAATTCGATAGTTATCAGTTAATTATATGGTCAGTTAGTTTGAAAACGTCTCTCAAGACCGCTTCAATTTTGCTGATTTANGGTTGTTTGGAGATATTTCCTCTTTGCAAATTTAATATTTTTTTAGAAACTGCAATATTTTTTGACAAAAAAAATTCATNATCGCAAAAACNGCGATGATGAATTACTTGTGATGNGTGTCGGCTCGTGTAGTCCGACACTCTGCCATCGTGGCTCTTTTCTTATAAATTCTTCCAGCAAATCAATCGCCGGAGACACATCATCAAATGTGCCGAGCAAGACATAATACCTGTCGCCGCTCTTCGCCTGCCTGGCAGCTACCCATCCTCGGGCGCGCAAATCCTCGACCATGGAGCCGGCGTTTGCGGGCATCTTGAAATAACTCACCGCCGGCGAATATTGCTTCACACTGTCGGCGCGGGCGAAATTGCGGTGAAGGGTTCTCACTCTCCTGTCGCCAATCCGGCTCAGCACAGCTCCGTCGGAATTCTCTTCCATCTTCAACCCTTCCATGCCCATCTCCCGGCGCCGCTGCGCCTGAAGAGAATCCTCCTTCTGCTGCTTCACTATCGCTATGTCGTAGGCATCCCGATAATTCTTCTCCGTCGTCTTGCATGACGAAAACATGCATGCCGCCGCTAACACAGTCAGAATCAAAGGAGTTCTCTTCATGATGCAGACCGATATCTATTAATCAACTTGAATTACCAAATACGGACTCAGACTCCAGAATTTTGCCGGGTCTAATATCTTGATAATCTTATGGTCGTTCTTGCCACCTACTATTTCGTATGAACCGGCGGGCATATTTGTCTTTATCTCAACCTTATTGCTTCCGGTAGGAATGGAAGTCAGAGTGCGTTTGTCAGCAATGGTGAAATAATTTTGGTTGAAATCCCCTTCCATCACTTTTGTTCTGCCAAGGAATTTCTTCTCCAACAAGCCGTTTTTCTTCAATTCTTTGTTGGTGCCGATTGCATAATAAACTCTGTTTGCAGCATTTTCTGCAGCTACTGTCTCTGCCTGTGATTGCTCAAGGTTAGCATTTGCTTCCGCTAAATTCTTCTCCCCTTCAGCCACCTGCTCATTCAGGTTCGAGATTTGCTGATTTGCATTTTCCAATTGCTCGGTCAATTCGGAGATTTTGGCATCTTGTTGCTCGATGCGCACTTTCAATTGTTCGATTGTCTTGTTGAGCACTGTGTTCTGCTGACCTGAAGCATTTGCCTTTGCCTGCAATTCATCAAGAAGTTTCTTGTTGGCTTCCAGACGTGCACGAATCGCAGCGAGATTATGACGCACTTCTTCGCGACGGTCAACACCCTCTCCGCCACCTGTGCGATAAAGCAAACCTTCCTGAGCGTTGATTGAATCAAGACCGGTGTAGATGTCACCCATCAAAAGGAGCAGGGAGTCATTGAAATTGCTTGCCTCATTATATTGAGAGGTGAGTGCTGCGATAGCAGCCGAATCTTCAGCAAGCTTCTTTTCATTTCCTGAACATGCACTGAGCAAAAGGGCTGCAATGCCGATGATAAACAGATTTTTCTTCATAATATTTGTGTTAAAATTACTCTCTTCTATAGTTATTTTTCAGGGCAAAACTACTCTTTCACTTTCTGTCCTATGATTATAACAATTTCTCCCCTCGCTTGGTTTTCATTAAAATATTTTGCCAGGCTCCCCAACGTGCCCGTATGGCATGTCTCGTGCATTTTTGAAATCTCTCTCACCACAGCAGCTTCTCTCTCTTCACCCAAAATTTCCGCTAAGTTGCGCAGAGTACGCTCCAGCTTTTTCGGTGATTCATAGATGATTATAGTCTCCTCCATTTCCGCCAGACGATTCAGTCGGGTCAATCTCCCCTTCTTTGGAGGGAGAAAACCCTCAAAGTGAAATCTGTCGCAAGGTAAGCCGCTGCTCACCAACGCTGGCACGAAAGCTGTGGCTCCCGGCAGACACTCCACCTCAATTCCGCGCCTGCGGCATTCGCGAGTCAACATAAATCCGGGGTCGGAAATTCCCGGCGTACCGGCATCGCTGATGAGAGCTAAGGTTTCTCCCCCCTCGAGCATCTGCATCACTCGCTCAAGAGTCTCATGTTCATTATATTTATGATGACTCATCATGGGAGTTTTTATATCAAAATGCTTGAGCAACACTCCACTGGTGCGTGTATCCTCAGCCAGAATGCGATCTGCAGCATTTAAAACCTTAATGGCACGGAAAGTCATGTCTTCCAGGTTACCCACCGGAGTCGGCACGATATACAATTTTCCCATTGTCATCAGAAATATTTAGATATTATCATCATAAAGTCCACGACCATCGGGTCATCGGGATCCAGATTCCATTCCGTATAGAAATAATCCTCAGCCTCTTCGTATGATTCACACGCAGCCATCTCCTTTAATGCCCGTTCAAAATCGGCAGTACTCCCTCCGAATAACTCACGCGAAAACAAAAACTTATCGTTAATGCTAAACACAGGTTTCACAACTCTTGCCGGCTCCGATCTCTCTTTAGTCTCTTCATGCACAAACACTTCAGACTCCTCTTCCGCTTCTTCACGCCCGGGACTCTCTTCTTGTTCTGAGGTCTCATCTTCTGCTTCTTCACGCTCGGGACTCTCTTCTTGTTCTGTAGGCTCTGAGCGTTCCGACACTTCGGCTGACTCTTCCGGCTCATCAAGTTGTGCCGGATCCGGGTGTTCTGACAGTTGTTTTTGTTCGGGAGTATCCGTTAGCTCGGACAATTCCGAACTTTCAGACTCATACACTTCTTGAATGGCGCGTAATTTATTAGCGATATGAACTGAGAGAATCTCGCGCAATTCCTCTCTATCGGCGGCAAGCCCGAGCAGACCCTCCAACTCGAAAGTCAGATCCTGCATTTTTCTTATAACCTCAATTTCCATATTTCAATTCTTAACTTATTTATGCGCGTGTGTTTGGTGGCGTGCTCGCTTAGCGAAGCGGCGAGCCTTATTCCCCGAAGACCCTCAGAAGCAGCGTCTCAATCTGTTTGCGCAAATATGCGCGGTCGCAAGTAAAATTATTGACTATCACCACCACCGCATGGGTCGGCGCAAAATCATCATCCAACTTATACCCCGCATAGCACTGTATCCCCGACATGCTCCCCGTCTTCATCGCTATATAACTGTCAAGAGGGGTATCTGCAAGAAATTTCCGCAACGTACCCTCCTGTCCCGCCAACGGAAAATAACTCACGTAATCCACATCATTCTTCTTGTCGGTCAAGACATTCTCCATAAACAATGCCGTCACTTTATTCTTCCGCGAAAGCCCGCTTCCGTCTACAATCTCCACCCCTGTNATTTNAGNACNCTTCTTGCGCCAATATTCCATTTCGCGCTCCGCTGCATCCGCCGTACTCCCGTCTCCGCCGCTTATCTTACCGAATTTTCGCAAAAAAGNNTCTGCAAAAAGATTATCNNTCCTGNTCANACACGAGCGCATTATATCGCGCATCTCAGCCGATTTATGCGTCAGCAATACCTTCGCCGAGCCCTCCTTCAAAGTAGAATCTTTTACGGTTATTCCGCTTTCACTCAGCCTTTTCCGCAAAACATTGCCGAAAATTCCGGCAGGATTCTTCTCCGCTCTTTTCCCCGATGCATTGTTGCGGAAATTAAACGCATGGCTCCCCGTGCCGTATGCGTGTGCCAAATCCCCTGAAGCCCATGATGCAGGAATCGACTCACCGGCAAAATAAGATTCATTTATCAATATCCTCCCCTCTATATTTTTTATCCCTTTTTTCTTAAGACCCTCAACTATCTCCTCCACAAAATCCTCACTCTTAGGCCAGGTCGTGGAATTGATTGTCGGGTCGCCCGAACCCTCCACTATCAGATTCCCTATAAGATTCCCCTCGCCGTCAATTTTGCCATCGATGTTGACATTCGTCAGCCATTCCGAACCCGGTTTGCTGACGTCACTCAGCGATGCTATCGTCACGCTTTTCATAATCGAAGCCGGAGTCAAAGGCTTCTCAATATTATAAGATGCCAATATCTTACCGGTTGCCAAATCGCTCACCATCACCGCCATACTCCCTGCCGGCAATCTTGGTGTCTTCGCGAAAGAATCCACAGCCTCCTGAGGGGTCATAGCCAATACAGTCTGCAAGAACCCCAACAAGCATAGCAGCAATATCCACCCTCGGAAACAATCTTTTGATCCGAATCCCCGGGGGGAGTCAATATTCATATCAGTTTTATTACGCGGAACTTCAATCATATTGCAAATTTAATAATTTTACGTACATTCTCTAAAAAAATAATATAGCACAACAGAATTTTTTGGTAATTTTTGATAAATTTGTAAAATCATTAATCATCCGTCAATTATATATCTCCCCTATATGCCAAATAGAAACATATCCACCAATCCTTACACTTTTGATAGAGTTGTAAGAATAATTTTCTCTACTGTTGTAATTTTAGGCATCCTTTATCTTCTGGATATACTCAAAGGAGTCTTGCTCCCCTTTGTGGTGGCGTGTGTGTTGGCTTATATTNTTGAGCCGATNGTAAANTTCAACAAGAAGCNCCTCCACGNCAAGCGCCGCTTCTTCCCTGTGATGCTGACNCTCGTGGAGCTCCTCGGAGTTCTCACCTTAGGTTGCTATCTCTTCATACCCTATCTTATTGAAGAGGGCACCCGGATGGCCGATGTTATTTCCCGATATGCCACGACGCAAATTCACATCCCTTACGTTTCCGAGCAGATTCATCAATTTTTGCGGGAATACATAAATCCTGACGAATTGCTCAGATGGATGTCGCGCGAAGAATGGATAAAATTAATCAAGCAGACCATCACATCATCCTGGTCGCTGGTCAGCACCTCCCTCGCCTTACTGTTTGAATTTATCAGTTGGCTGATCGTATTTCTCTATCTCCTCTTCATCATGCTCGACTACGACCGACTGATGACAGCATTCAAAGGATTAGTACCGGCGAATCATCGTGAGCAGACCTTCGGTGTATTCCGGGATGTAAAACGCGTGATGAATCATTATTTCCGCGGACAATTTCTGATCGCAATGATTGTCGGAGTGCTGTTTTCCATCGGCTTTCTAATCATTGACCTCCCGATGGCTGTGGTGTTAGGGTTATTTATCGGAGTCTTGAACTTAGTGCCCTATTTGCAACTGATATCCTTGCCTGTAACTGCCTTTTTGTGCTTGGTAGCATACATATCAGGGGGTGTAGATTTTTGGGTGATATTTTGGGAAGCGATGGCAGTCTACGTTGTAGTGCAAGCCATACAGGATCTTATCTTGACCCCGAAAATCATGGGAAAAGCCATGGGGTTGAATCCCGCAATCATACTGTTGGCATTATCGGTATGGGGCGCCTTGTTAGGTTTTTTAGGNCTCATAATCGCCTTGCCACTCACCNCCCTTCTGNTCAGTTATTACGAAATCTNCGTTGCCAACCGNGNCCCCGACCTCCAANNCCTCCAANTCAACAACTAATCCCGGTGGGGATTTAACCCCCGAATTGCNCGGNGAGGATAAGCGTAAGGTTGGCGTGCGCAAAATTGCGCGATAAGAATGAGGGCATGTTATCATAATCAGCCGAGTGCGACACCGACCCCTTCCGGGCACCGATAACTATCAACAGGTCCTCAACCCCTACCTGCGAAGACAATATGATAAAATCATCCCAGTTCTCCATAGAATTATATATATGGCGAAACGAATATCCACCTTCCCTGAGCCGGGTTTCTATATGTTCCGCCGTGGCAGGATAACAAAGGAAGGTAACATCACACCCCAACTGCGACGCGAGATTTGCCACACGCGCCAGCCACATACCGAACCCGGTCTCATATTCCGCGTTTTTCGGGGTATATACTATTATCTTTCCGATTGTGTCAATAGGGATAAAGCAGCGGGAAATGATAATCATCTTTTTTGTGGAGCGCATCAATTGCTCAATCATAGAGCCGAAAAATGAATCCACTATATTCGAACGCCTGTGCAACCCGATCACAATCTCTGAGGCATCACGCTCCCGAAGTATGTTTGTTAAACCCGCCGGTATGTTGAGGTCAAAACGATTGATTTCCACACACTCCACTTCCATTGATTCCGCCACGTTGCGCGCACGCTCCAACGCCTCCCTGCCGGCAACCAGCGCAGGACGATTGTCGTCATTGCGCACATACACCGCTGCAACCGGTTCATCATTCTCCGGATTTCGCATGAAGATTGCCGTGCGCATGATGCCGTCAGCCGTAAGAGGATTACTTACCGCCACTATCTGCCGAGCAAAACCGACAGGCTTCGGCCCGTCAACATCAAGTTCCACAGCAGTCAAGGCAATGCGGATCGATTTGGCTGCATTTTCCGTCACCACCGATGCCACAATGCAGCAAATGAGAATCATCATCACTGCTCCGTTCATCATATCTTCCGACAGTAACCCATATTTGTAGCCGATCATCGTCGCGGCAATTGTCGCTGCCGCTTTGCCGCTGCTGAGTCCGAACATCAATCTCCTCCCGTCGGCATTTATATGACCCGCCTTCGCCGATATATACGCCGAAAGCCATTTCATCGAGAGAGCCGTCAGAGTCATCACAACAGCCGCGATTATCACCGTCCAACCGCTAAATATAATCCTGACATTTATCAGCATACCGACCCCTATCAGGAAATAGGGGATAAAAAGGGCGTTCCCCACAAATGTTATCCTGCTTTTCAGCGCTGACCTGCCAGGGATATAGCGGTTGAGCACCAACCCTGCATAGAAGGCTCCGAGAATAGCCTCCAACCCGATGACACGCGCCAGGAGGGATGACAGGCAAACCAGTGTCAGAATAAAAATAAATTGAGCCACCGGCTCACTGAACTTCCTGAAAAACTTGCGCGTAAAATAAGGGAAAGAATAGCCTACTCCGAGCGCGTAGACAATCATCATCAGCAGCATACGCAAGAGTCCGCTGATATGAAACGCTCCCGTCTGCTTGATAGCCACAACCTCCGCCAGGGCAAACAAAGCGAGCAGCACAGCCACTATCGTGCCCGTCACGGCGATTACCGCCGCACGGTTATTGCTCAACCCGAATTTGCTCACCACGGGATAACTGATGAGTGTGTGGGATGCATACATTGAAGAGACCAACACGGAAGAATCCCATCCGAGTCCTAATATATAATGTGTCATCGGTATGCCGAGACCCATCGGGAGCAGAAAAGTGAGTATGCCATAAAAGAGCCCGCTGCGATAATTCTTCCGCAAATGATACATGTCGATATCGATGGCGGCAAGAAACATAAGGTAGAGGATTCCGACTTCTCCGAATATTTCAAA
>WFMC01000136.1 GCA_009177205.1 Bacteroidales bacterium | reverse complement strand
ACATTCAGAGTTTCCTCTTATTTTGACAATTCTGTTAGTTTTGATGTAGATGCCATCGATACCCCTGTAACGGAACTTCCGGAAACAATATATGTCATTTCGAATACGGATAATGAAGTAGAGAAGACTTCTCTTTCAATGCCTGAACGTTCATATCAATCGTGGGAATTTAAAGAATGTCACAAAGCCAGTTTTATAATATCTACGGAAGACAGTATGAATCCTTCTACTGAAGATTGTTGGGGCATTCCTAAAAGTTTGAAAGAGTATGGATTGGACAAAAACAATAGAAGCATAAGAGTGCCTTTTATAAAAGGAGGAGAACCAATTGAATTTGAATTCCCCGAGTATGGGAGTATATCTGTTTACTACGATTTGTCGCGAAGTTTTGCATCTATAGAAATTAATTATATAGACTCATCTATTGATACTGATAAAATCTATATATGCGGATATGTAATGAGTCCCGAAGGAGAATGGAATAACTTTTTGTCTCCCTCCAAATCCAATCAAGAAATATATGACGAGCATTTCCGTTTGACAGAAACAGAATCCGGCATTTTCGAGGGGTCTTATTATTTTGCAAATAGTTCAACAATGGGATACCCGGAAAATCTGCCCCAATTCCGCTTCTTTACTGACTTGTTAGGTTGGTCTCCTGTAGCAAGTCTCGGCTCTGCAGTACCGGATTTCTATTGCACACCTGTTGACTTGTCTTCCGGATATGCTAAATGTAATATAGTCAAGAATGGTCTTGGAAACTGGGGTCCCACTATTGATATGGAATGGAAACCGGCTTGGATTCATGTTAAAGTAGACACCAAACAGGGAATGCTTTATTTGCAGATTGTTGATAGCGGAGTAGACAATGTGGAAGCTACGGAAATATATGAAGAGAGTTGGTACACTCTTCAAGGAGTGAAAGTATCAACTCCGAAATCCGGAATCTATATTCACGTAATCAATGGAAAGTCACGCAAGGAATTAGTGAGATAAAATTCTTTATTGATATAATATAAGAAATTGTAGAGGAGCGTGTTAAGAATATTNGCATGCTNCTTTTAATCNTATTAATCAAATCTGNATTTTGTATTATCTGATTGAAAAAAATAATATCTCTGTGCGCATTTATTTAGATTTNGTTGGGAGNAGATTATAATTGGAGTTGAATATAGAATGATTGAANTATATNCTNCNTGAAATNTTTTAANTATGAAANACTTATNAAGTNTATTACTTAAAAAANAGAATTATGAATTACAAAGAATTGATTAAATCTTCATCTGTAGTATTAGTGGAATTTTACGCTTCCTGGTGTCCTCATTGCCAGCGTATGATGCCGATAGTTTCTCAAATCAAAGAGATGCTTGAAGGCAAGGTAAATGTTTACCAATTTGATATAGACCAAAATCAAGAACTTGCCGATAGTGAGGGCGTTCAATCCATACCTACTTTTATAGTTTATAAGGATGGAACAGAGATGTGGCGTGAGAGTGGAGAAATGGCAGCTGATGTCCTATTGGCACATATCCAGAAATTTCTCTAACAATTGCTCTTAAACATAGAGAGTGTGTCATTTCTTATGATACACTCTCTTAATTATTAACCATAATAAATTCGTATCATTATGGCGTCTCTGTTTTCTGATTTTCTTTTTGTGTTAGGCGTAAAACATTCGGAAGATTATTCAGACAATCGGTATCAAAACATGCCGTTTCAATCCATGTTCGGTCTTTCTAATCTTTTGAAAGAGTATGGTGTCGGGTCAGTGGGAATATCGGTTGCTGAGCAAAATCGCGAATCAGCCCTGACTACTTTTAATCCTCCTTTCATTATCGATACACCAAAAGGTTTTTTAATAATTACTCGGAATAAAGGAGGAAACATCACATATTTATCAGATGGCAAAACCTTCAAAGTTCCCCAAAAAGAAATCTTGGATGTATGGAAAGGGTATGCTCTTCTGGCGGAAGTGGATTCCGATTCTATCGAGCCGGAATACTTACGGCATCATGTCGCTGATATAGCTAACNANGTTAAACANTATCTCCTGATTGTCTTGACGCTCCTATTGGCGGTTTTTTCTATGTNGCNGTCCGGGCTTTATGCTAAATGGGCAGCGTGGCTTGTAATGATATTNAATTGTGCCGGAATCGTTTTTTCATGGATGCTTGTTCAGAAATCACTTGGAATTCATACAAAAGCGGCAGAAGCTGTATGTTCTGTGCTTGAAGAAGGAGGATGTGATGAGTTGGCTCGTTCGGAGGCATCCTCATTCTTTGGAATTTTTAAATGGAGTGAGGTTGGTCTTACATATTTCTCTGTCAGTTTGATGGCTATGTTTCTGTTCCCGCATACCCTTTCCGTTTTAGCCTCCATCAATATATTATGTCTTCCATATACCGTTTGGAGCATAGCATATCAAAAGTTCAAAGCCAAAGTCTGGTGTACTCTCTGCGTAAGTGTTCAGGTTACTTTGTGGCTTTTGTTTTTCTCATATCTTTTGGGTGGTTGGATTAAAGTTATCTTCCCATTGACAGCAACATTTTTGACTGATTTTGCAGTGATTGCTTGCTGTTATGTGGTTGTTTTATTAGCCGGTAACAGGCTTGACGGCTTTCTGTTAAAAAATTTCAAATCTAAAAATTCAGAAAAATGAAAACACCTGATATACCTTCAATTCCGGGAATCGAAATAATGACTCTTCTCCAAATGAATAATATTCATATCGTGAAGAATCACACTTTGCTTACTCCTGAAATTCTTGAATCAATTAGCAAAACTTCGTCCTAATCAAAAAAGTTCTTTAAAAAATTTCGTGGTTATCAAAATATAAAGATTGTTTAGATGACATTGATAATATCCATTCGAAAAATATTCTTTTTTATTTTATTTATTATTCAATTATTGGTTGATTAAAAATATAAGTGTCTTAATCTTCTGAAATTATATCATCCACGCAACATGATTCATGCGTTTCAAACTCCAAAGTGNAGTGNGAAATNNCATTTTTACACAATATNTNCTTTANGTTTTNTTTGACACTTTCCTCTATCACTATGTTTTTCAAACGGATATGTGCGGTTAGAGCGTTTTCTGTGGTGCTTATTGACCAAATATGAATATGATGTACATCCTCTACTTCCGGATTTTTCATCATTTGTTCCCGGATGTTTTCTACATTGATTCCTTCAGGAACGCCATCCATGGACAAAGTGATACTCTCTTTTAATAATCCCCAGGCGGAAAAAACTATTATTACTGCAACTCCGAGACCAATCAACGGGTCAATAATATACCAACCTGTGAAATGAATCACAATACCCGAAATTACTACTCCAATGGAAACGAGAGCATCTGCAAGCATGTGAAGATATGCCCCTTTTACATTTAAATCGCCCTCCTTCCCTTTTCTGAATAACAACATTGTCAAGCCATTCACAACAACACCTATTCCGGCAATTAAAGCAACAGCCAAGCCATTTACTTTTTCCGGCGTTATCAATTTCTCAATACATTCGAACACAATAAAGCCGACAGCGATAAAAAGAATTACAGCATTTAAAACCGAAATCAGAATAGTGCTTTTCTTAAAGCCGTATGTGAACCTTTCGTCTGGCTTTTTCAACGCTAACCTTACGGCGATAAGGGAGAGTAAAAGAGCGGCGACATCACTTAAATTGTGACCTGAATCCGATAGCAGACCCATTGAATCATAAATAAAACCGAAGACAGCTTCCAAAATCACATAAAGAATATTCAAGCCGATTCCCCATAAGAACGACCGGGTCAATTCCGAAGTATCGGTTATGGCATGGTGATGATGGTGTGAATGTCCGTGATGATGTTGATGATGCTGATGAGAGTGTGCTCTCTCATCATGTTCTTGAATATTATGATGCCGGTGTTCCATTTATTGATGAGATTTATTATATTTTAGTTCAAAATTGCGTTATCTCTGTTCCGGATATACTATAAGTCGGAGGAACAGGATATTCATATTAAATCAATTACCAATCAATTCTTGATATAACGAATCAGCTCTCCAATCCATAACACAGAAGAGGTGGATAAGATGATTATAAGCCAATCAGATAGTTTTAAAGGTTCAACATTAAAGAATGAGCCTCCAATACTGATAATTAATATTTGACCAATAAAAATTGTTATTGAAATCAATAAAAATCCAGTACAATTTTTAAGATTCAGTGCTGATTTGCCGGAATTGAATGCTCTTGCATTAAACATATTCCAAAATTGCAGGAATACAAAAATTGTAAAAAATAGAGATAATTCATACCCAGACAGNCCTTTATTTNCNCCGAACGGCAAGGTGCCGATTTGAGTCAATGATGTTAAGTCGNTATGNTCAAAGTAGTATAATAGAATAATTAAAATAAAAAAGAACAGNCTTCCGACTCCGAGGATAAAATTCAACNTGGAGCGGTTGATTATGAAAGCATTACGTTCTCTCGGCTTCTCCTTCATAACATTTTTTGAAGGGGGTAATGACGCAAGAGCCATTGCCGCAAAAGTGTCCATAATCAGATTTACCCAAAGCATTTGAGTCACCGTGAGAGGAGTCTGCATATCCATAAATACTCCTACCAGAACTGTGAAGCATGCCACAACATTGACCGTCATTTGAAAGAGTATGAATCTTCTGATATTATTGTATAAAGACCTGCCCCACATCACCGCTCTGCTGATTGATGCANAAGAGNTATCAATTATGGTAATGTCGGATGCNTCTTTGGCAACCGAAGTGCCGGCTCCCATAGATAAACCTACATGAGCGGTTTTCAATGCGGGCGCGTCATTGGTGCCATCTCCGGTTACTGCCACCACATGATTACGTGCCTGTAGAGCCTCCACAAGTCGCTTTTTGTCCATGGGTCTTGCACGTGCAATTATCTTGATTTCTCTTGCTCGTTCTTGAATATCTGCGTCTGAAAGGTGAGAGAAATTATCGCCGGTAATAATATTTTTTTCTGTGTCTTTCGAANCATCCCANAAGCCGATTTCTCTACCAATCTCTTTTGCAGTGCCTATAGTGTCACCGGTGACGATTTTAACTTCTATTCCGGCATTCTGCACCTCTCTTACGGCATCATGCACATCCTTCCTTACGGGGTCGGAAATTGCTACAATACCAATCAGTTTCAGATTCCTAAGTGTTATTTCATCAATCTTTTCAGGACGTCCTTCATCATTATATTCCCTATAAGCCAAAGCTAATGTCCTCATACCTTGATTTTGGTAATCAGACAAATCTTTTAAAATCTCTTCTTTTTCTGAAGGCGATATATTATCACTCATGTTGATTATAATTTCCGGAGCTCCTTTTACATATAAAACACCTCCCCCGTTATTCTTTTTGATTAAGGTAGCCATTAATTTCCGCTCTGTTGAAAATGGCAGTTCGGCGATAACTTTAGATTTCTTTCTAAACGTATTATAATCAATATTTTGAGTCGCAAGCCATAAAAGCAATGCACCTTCAGTGGGATTTCCTATTACTTTAAATTTTCCTTTTTCATCTCTGGTTAAGTAGGCAGTAGTATTTATAGAAATACTTTCATAAAGAATTTCATTATCTATTTCTCCAAATTTTTTCAAATCATAAACTTGCATTTGATTTTGGGTCAAAGTGCCGGTCTTGTCTGTGCAAATAACAGTTGTGGCGCCCATAGTTTCACATGCATGGAGTTTTCTTACGAGATTATTGGTTTTCAACATTCTCTGCATTGAATGAGCCAAGGAAAGTGTCACAGCCATAGGCAGCCCTTCCGGCACGGCTACAACAATCAATGTTACTGCCAGCATGATTGATTGGAGAGAATATGCAAAGAATTTAATCCAATCAAAATCTGCAGTTTGAGTGAAATATAATATTGTTCTTCCGATAATTATGCCGAGTCCGAATACGTAAGAAGCAACAGAGATGAGTTTTCCGAGTTTATCTAATTGTTCATTTAATGGAGTTTCAACCGAATCATCAATTTGAGCACATTTATAAACCTTCCCGTTTTCTGTTTTGTCTCCTACGGCAAATACCTTCATAATGCCGTGTCCTTCCATTACTTTGGTGCCTCTCAAAACATGGTTGGAAGGATATGTCGCCTCCTGTTCTAACTTAGAGATATCAGCACTCTTATGAGTCAGTGGCTCGCCGGTCATGGATGATTCATCAACACTTAAGGATATTGACTCCAAAAGTTCACCATCAGCAGGAATCTCATCTCCGGTGTTGATTATAACTATATCTCCAAAAACCACATCCTTTTTGGGAATTACGACAATTTTCCCATTTCTGATGACTTGCACCGGCTCATCATCATTTACTTGATTAAGAAGTTCAAATNNCTTNTTTGCTCGCTGTTCAAAAANNNAGGCGAGNCCTGTGGCGAGTATAACGGCAATGAAGATTCCGATAGGTTCAAAAAAGACATTTGCATTTTGATGAAGCCCCCAAAATTCATAGCAAGAAATACCAATAGAAAGGGTTCCCGCAATTAATAGAATAATAATTAACGGATCTTTAAATTTTTCAAGGAATTGTTTCCATATTGGTTTCTTTTGAGGGGGTGTTAGTAAATTAACCCCATATAAATCCCTATTTAAGAGAACCTCTCTATCCGTGATTCCTGTGTAGCGAGAATCCATTAATTATCAATTTAATTATTTAAAAATGTCATAATCCTTATTATATATCGGACTCTTTATATTCAAAAAATTCAAAACGCTATGAAAAATATGATATTGTGTAGCGTCAATATCCGATTTTATAGGCCGCCCGTCGGAAGTCCATACGATAAATGGAATTTCAATCTGTTCTTTAGGAGCTATCGACATCGGAACGCCGTGCATGTAAAGGTTATTTTCTCCTAATGATTCTCCATGGTCTGAAATGAATATAACGCAACTTTTCCAGTCCTTTATCCCTTTCATGGTAGATATGACATTATCTACCAACCAGTCGGTGTATAAGATAGTATTATCGTATGCATTGATTAATTCCTGACGATTGGCTTTTGACATCTCTACTGTGGTGCAAACCGGAGTAAATTTCTCAAATTCCTTAGGATATTTCTGGAAATAGGTAGGTCCATGGCTTGTGTAAGTGTGAATGATTATCAGAATTTTATCTTTTTTGCTATTATTTATAACATCAGCCAGTCCTTCAAACAGAATACCATCATAATCCCCGTCGGCATTGGGATATAATTTTTTTAAGTCGTCAACTCTTTGATAGGTGGGAATATGCACCGGAGGCTCTCCCCAGTTGCTTGTACGCCAAATAACTTCTACTCCGGCTCTATTCAGATAATTGGGAAGAATTTCATAAAGGTCATCTGTCTGCTTATGGTCAAGAATTGCTTTAACCCCTGCCGAAGTGTAAGTGGCATCTGATTTAGCCCATAACGCAGATACACTATCCTTTTCCAATCTTGGATTAGTATCTCTTTTATATCCATATAATGAGAAGTTTTCGCGTCTTGCAGATTCCCCTATTATTAAAATGCACACATCCTTATCGTCTGATGCAATGCTGGCATCAGGTAAAAGAATCTCCTTTTTATTTTTTTCGTGTTCTGAATTCCAATAACGAATGGAATTGATGGTATATGACCATGGCATTAATAAACTTCCGAGAGTTGATGAATTCCTGTCAATCCATGGCCAATTGGTCATATTTAAAAGGGCAATTAATATGGCAGTTGCAAGAGATATGCCAATATTTGCAAAAAAACCTTTCCATTTGCCGTAATCAATTTTTTGTATAAATAAATATGCCGATGGAAGAATACCCAGAAATAAGATGTAAATAAAAATTGTGCAGGAAAAGAATCCGGAAGCTTCAGAAGATTGGGTATTAAATACATTACCCATCATTTTTGCAGTTATAAATACATCGTAAGTATTTATAAAATAGAATGTTACCGAATTTAGAATAAAAAATATAGTCAACAGGATTTTACCCCCTATACGGAAAAGATACAGAACTAAATAATAGAAGAAATAATTGAGTGCCAACATCAAAATTGCTAAACTTGTAATGATGATGATGGCGTTAAATCCGCTCTCAACATTGGCTGATACGAATTTAAAAAAAGGAATATGATATGCCAAAAGGGTAAATGCTGTCAGTATCAAAACAAAGCATGGCAGCTTCAATTTCTTTTTTAGAAAGTTCATAATTTGAATACCAGATATATTAGATAAATGTCTCCAGCGCAAAGCAAGAAGAGCAAGATGTTGTAGAGTATCGTCAATGTAATATTAACAGTGTGAGACGGTTCTCTAAATGGTGAATCGGCAACACTGGCATCATAGCGGGCAAAAGGATTCGAGTATATAATTTCTCCATCAGGAAAGAATGCCGAGATTCTCACGTACGGGTCGTTTTTAAGAATCTTATAAGTCGCTATGGAATCATTTTTAACAAGGTTTAGGGTTTTATGATTCTCTCCAATAAATTTAATGCTGTCCGCTTTTGCTGATAGTCTGATATAAACTTCATCATCGGGAGATACACCGATATTTTTAATTGCCGGTAGATTCTTATGTCTTTCATATTTTGTATTCCAATCTCCCCACCCATAATCGGGTATTCTCATTGAATAGTAATTGCCTGAAAGCAAGCCTTCTTTTAAATCTTTATATTGACCTGAAGGAACGGAAAGGAAGTTGGCTCTGATACCGATATTGTCGGATCTGTCAGGATAATGCAAATCGTCATTTGCAAGTCCGAAAGAGTAATGACCCGCACTCAACGACCAATCCCAATATTCATTTTCCGTTGATACGCCGCTATCTAATTCCATGATATGGAAGCCTTCAAGTTTTTGCATCTGATCTTCCGTAAAGAAATTGGTGCGGAATGGATGGTTTAATTGAATGAAGTCAGAACCTTTCGCTAATTTATCAAGTTGGAACTGTTTTTGAAAGGCAAACCAAGGAATTAATTGGTCGAATAAGAAGACTTTTTCCGGTCCGAATACAAGTTTATGATATTTGAAAATATTATATCCATGTTCGTATACATTTACCTGCAGTGTGGAATCGTATGGATGTTTAGTCAGCTCATTATGGTTTGAGAATGTTAGAATGTCATATCCCAATTTTTGATATGCTTCAGATGTCTCTCGAGCAGTATATTTACATTCATTCAATGGTCCGGAGACACGGGTGTGAGTATGAAAGTTCGCTTTTTGTCTTTTAGCAGTAGTGTCAATCCCCTTATAGGGATTGAATATATCCGGTCCACTGAAAGGCTTTGGGGGTTCAAAATTATAAACATAACTGAACCCGGTTATGAATACTGCCAATAAGAATATAAGAATCAGAGTTAGTAGAGTCTTTCCACTAATTTTTAAAGTCTTTTTTAATCCTCTCTTGAAATTCATTTTTTAACCGATTCGTTAATATGTTGGTAANATTTATCACTCNCCGGTTCGAGCCATTCATTGGCGGTGTCTTTACCTTCTAATTCAAATGCTAAGTGAGAAAACCAACTATCTGAAGAAGCACCATGCCAATGTTTGACATTTGCAGGAATGTTTATTACAGTTCCGGGGAGTATCTCTATAGGCTCTTTACCTTCTTCCTGATACCATCCTCTACCTCCAACACCTACAAGCATTTGTCCTCCCCCATCGTATGCCTTATGAATGTGCCAATTGTTNCTGNAGCCNNGNTNAAANGTAANATNTANAAATTTTATNCNATCANAAGAAATGGGAGCCAAATAACTGNTGCCAATGAAATATTTTGCATAAGCCGTGTTCNGCNCTCCGANTGGGAAAATTGAATCTTGTTCAAATTTCTCTTTTTCATCTGAGGCTGAAGTAGAATCTTTCCATACCTGAGTAGCTTGTCGGAATGCTCCCCACGCCTTCGGCCAACCTGCGTAAAATGCAATTTGAGTAAGGATTTCAGCAATTTCTGTCCTCGTTACTCCATTCTTTTTTGCTTCTTCCAAATGAAAAGTTAATGAAGAATCAATTATTCCGGAAGAGACAAGGGAAGTAACTGTAACAATGCTTCTATCTCTCTTAGAGAGTTTGTTTGTCCGGCTCCAAACTTCTCCAAACAATATATCATCATTAAGTTCAGCAANTNTTGGTGCAAACTCACCAAGTTGAGTTCTGCCGGCAGTTTGATTCGGANTAACTTCCGTAGATGTTAATTTCGTTGGATTCTGTGAATATGCCATACTTAAGGTAATTAATAAAATTGATGAACTTATTATTCTTTTCATAATATGAAGAAATATTAAAAATGTCTGCTAAACACCCATAACAGAAAGAAGTAATGTCTCGTTGACATTTTCAACAAATTTAGTAATAATTAAATTACTATCCTATTTAGTTCTACCTTTATAACTGCTTTTTTACCTTACAGGGATTGCCTACGGCAAGTGAATTGGAAGGAATATCCTTAACCACAACACTGCCGGCTCCTATTACACAATTATCACCAATAGTTACTCCGGGTAATACCACAACATTTCCTCCAATCCACACATTATTGCCAATTCTGATTGGTTTCGCATATTCCAACCCCTTGTTGCGACGTTCTACGTCTAACGGATGTCCGGCAGTATAAAAAGCACAATTTGGAGCGATAAAGACATTATCTCCGAAAATTACTTTTGCTTCGTCAAGAATAACTCCTCCGACATTCATATAAAAATTCTTACCAACTTCCACATTATATCCATAATCACAATGGAATGGGGATTCTATTATGAAAGAATCATCGGTTTTGCCCAATATTGAGCGAAACAATTCATATCGCTCATCATCTTTTTCCGGAGGAAGATGATTGATTTTATATAGAACTGAACGGCATGCTTTTCTTTCAGCAATTAAGGTTTCATCATAATTAGCATCATAGATTTCGCCACGCAGCATTTTCTCTTTCTCTGTCTNTGTCATAATATTTTGTCTNTAATATTTTTTATNCTTATNTGCTACTCTATGTTAAGANATTGCTNNCTTATTGTNNAATCTGCTTAACACCNTTACNTCTGATGTGTTAATAATTAATTCACATCCAAGATTTTCATATTTTCTTTCATTCGCAAAGTTAGTAATAAATTTATTTATAATATTTATCGAACTGCAGATTCGGGATTATATATTTAATTATATTATTTCGTTTCAGTCCAGTTCACGGTATAAGTGACCGGATTGGAAAAAGCGGAATTTGCATAGATTGTTTCGGTGTACCTACTTATTCGATCCTGCACCACTTCATAAGAATACTGTTGAGAAAAATTTAATTTGTTGTGAATATCAAAAGTGGAAGCAGTTTCAACTAAATTACCTGAATTGAGTCCAAACACAACTTGCATACAAAGTGGGAAATGGTGGGCGCTGTTTATTACCATAGGTATAATTACCGGATTAGAGACCCGTTTCTCTGAATACTCGTATTTTGTCAATTGATAAGAAGAGTTGCCATGATAATCTTTAAACTCTGTGAGGTTCCCCTTTTCCCAAATCAGGTAATTAATCCACCTCCATGCATTATCCCATGCATTTTCTTTGATTTCGTCGCCAATTCCAACAACCTCTAAGTGCTCTACAGTACTAAGGTGATCGGACGCGAGGTAATCAAATAAAAGACGATAAGTCTTTCGAAGTAAATGATTACCATTCTCAGAATAGATAAATTCTCCCTCTGATCTTGAAGCTTTCCCATTCTTCAGATTAATTATTTCTTTAAACAATCTTTGCTGATTAAGCCACTCTTCTGTTGCCGACACTTTTATAGTGTTTTCATCAGGATAGGAATAGTGTGCCAAATATGAACTTGGATTGTTTGGACTGTTGGATGTGCAACTCCATGAAACAATTCTTCCTTTATCGTCATACTCAAAAGTTTGGTTATTAGCATTTACATCCAGTGATCGAATTGGTATGGGTAATAGGCTATTGTCTGCTCGATGGTT
>WFMC01000118.1 GCA_009177205.1 Bacteroidales bacterium | reverse complement strand
TTATTAGTCGGAATATTATTGATAGGAGTTTTGACAGGCTTATCTGAAGAGTTTTTATTTAGAGGTCTTTTGCAAGGTGTGTTGACAAGATATTCCAATTTGGGAAAATGGGCTATATGGATTGTTGCCTTCATATTCTCCGCAATTCATTTGCAATTCTTAGGATTTTTTCCCAGGTTATTGTTGGGAGCCTTTTTCGGATATACCCTTTATTCCACCGGATCTATCTGGCCTGCAGTATTTGCTCATGCATTGAATAATTCCTTAGTTGTTGCAACAGATTGGGTTTCAAGGAACACTACTTATAATATAAATGCTGAAAATTGGGGAGTGGCAGAATCCGGATTCCCGCTGACAGCAACGGTTTCATTAGTTTTAACAACACTGTTTTTCATCCGATATTATAACTGTTTTTTCAATGGCAGGAAAAGATAATTCTTTAGATTTCAGAACCATACTGAATAATTTGAAAACCGGAGATGTGTCTCCGGTCTATCTTCTGATGGGTGAAGAAGCTTATTATATTGATAAATTGATAGAGTCTTTTGAAAATTCAATAGTTAAAGAAGAAGAAAAGGATTTTAATTTTACTGTCTATTATGGTCAGGAGATCGATATACCGACAGTAATTGCTACTTGCCAACAATATCCCTTCATGGCAGAAAGAAAATTGGTGATACTGAAAGAGGCACAGAGTATGGACAAAGCCAAAAACAAACTTGACATGCTTGCAGAATATGTGAAGCTTCCGAATCAACAAAACGTTTTGGTAATTTCGTATAAAGGGGAAATGTTGGGTGCTACTTCAGAATTAGTTAAAGCATTAAATAAATCAGACGGAATAATCTTTAAAAGTCCTAAACTTAAGGAGTATCAACTGGCGGTGCCGATCAAGGATTATTGCCGGGGTAAAAAGATAGGGATAGAAGAGAAATCAATAGCATTGTTAATTGAATTTTTAGGTAATGATTTAGCTAAGATTTTCGGTGAAATTGATAAATTAATAGTTTCCGGCAAAGATGACATAATCCGGATTACACCGGATTTGATTGAAAAAAATATAGGAATTTCGAAGGATTATAATAATTTTGAACTTATAAAANNCATCGCCTTTAAGAATTATGACAAGTGTCTGCAGATAGTGGATTATTTTNAATNAAATCCTAANACAAATCCTACTATCNTAACCACTGCAATGNTTTTCAATTNCTTTTCAAAAATTTTATTGGNTNATTTTTCGGTAGATAAATCAGATGATTCATTGTGCATCGCAATGGGGTTGAAATCCAAATATCAGCTTCAGGATTATAAAACCGGTATGACAAAATATAATGTCATGCAGACTATTAAAATTATCGGTCATATCCGGGAATTTGATATTACCTCGAAGGGGGTGGAGAGTTTTCAGAATGAATATAAATTATTACGACAATTAATATTTAATATTTTTACTGCAAAATAATTGTTTTGAACAATAAAAAAATAGAGAAGTGATTTTTCACTCCTCTATTTTTTAGAATTATGCTTTTTAGTGATTCTTTATCTGCTCAATGAGATTATTCATTGCATTTGATATTCCATCGGCATCTTTGCCGCCTGCCTGAGCAAAGAAGGGTTGTCCTCCTCCGCCACCTTTGATAGCTTTTGCAGCATCTCTTACCATCTGCGAAGCATTAAATCCATTCTTAACTAAATCATCGGTAAGAGCTACAGTCAACATCGGCTTGTCATTATTGATTGTTGCAGCGATGAACGCAGTGGCTTCTCCAGCCTCTTTTCGAACTGCAAATGCCAAGTTCTTTACAGCGTCCGGAATTCTCGGACCCTCCAGTGTTGCTACTTTGATACCGTTGATGACCTGCGCTTTATCCAGCACTTCTTTAGTTAATACTTTAACTCTTTCAGCCAATGCCTCATCCACTTGCTTCTGAAGGTCAACATTTTCTTTAAGTGTCTTTTCAATGGCTTGCCTTAAATCCGCATTATTGCCAATGATGGAATGAAGGTCTTTGACAATATCCTGAAATTCGTCAAGCATGTTCTCGACTCCTTGTCCGGTTACGGCTTCAATCCGTCGAATGCCGGCAGCAATACTGCTTTCACCAATGATTCTGAGCATTCCGATATTTCCGGTATTAGCAACGTGAGTNNCGCCNNAGAGNTCAATAGAATCACCAAACTTCACAACTNTAACTTTATCGCCATATTTTTNACCNAACAGAGCCATTGCCCCCNTTTCTCGGNCTTCATTTATGGGGCAATTTCTGCGTTCTTCAAGTTGCTTTGACTCGCGGATTCTTTTGTTGACTAAATGTTCAACTTTTCTAATTTCCTCGGGGGTCATCTTTTGGAAATGAGAAAAGTCAAATCTTAAAGATGTGGGCGACACGTAAGATCCTTTCTGTTCAACATGCGATCCGAGTACTTCGCGGAGTGCATGATGAAGAAGGTGAGTGGCAGAGTGATTGCATGAAGTGGCTACACGTGACTCCTTATCTATTTTGGCAATAAAATTGTCAGCGGGATTTGCCGGTAATTTGTAGGAGAGATGTACGCCGACATTATTCTCTTTTTTCGTATCAAATATTTCTATTTCATTTTCATCGGAATCTATCAATACACCTTTATCACCAACTTGACCACCCATTTCTGCATAGAAAGGAGTTTTTGTAAGCATAATCTGATAATACTCTTTCCCTTTCTGCTTCACCTTGCGATATTTTAAGATTTTAGTCGGGATCTCATTCTCATCATAACCCACAAATTCTTCTTCGCCGTCATTAATTTCAACCCAATCGGTGGTTTCGACACTGGCAGCATTGCGGGCACGCTCTTTCTGCTTCTTCATTTCGGCATCAAACCCTTCATTATCAAGTTTGAGTCCGTTTTCTCTCAAAATCAGTTCCGTTAAATCAAGAGGGAATCCGTAAGTGTCATATAGAATAAAAGCAGCCTTTCCGTCAAGAATATTTTTGCCGGAATCTTTGAGCTTCTTCATTTCGGAGTCCAATAGTTTTATGCCATTGTCTAAAGTACGCAAAAATGAATCTTCCTCTTCTTTAATAACCTTCTTAATCAATTCCTTCTGAGCAGGTAATTCCGGGTATGCTTCACCCATCTGCTCAACGAGGGTATCAACTAATTTGTATAAGAAAGCCTCTTTACTGTTCAGGAAAGTATAGGCATATCTGACAGCGCGACGCAATATTCTGCGAATCACATAACCAGCTTTGGCATTAGAAGGTAATTGTGAATCAGCGATTGAAAACGCAATGGTGCGAAGGTGGTCGCTGACAACTCTCATTGCGACGTCAACTTTTTGGTCTTCTCCATATTTTTTCCCGGTGAGTTCTTCAATCTTCCTCAGGTAAGGAGTGAAAACGTCAGTATCATAGTTGCTCTGCTTCCCTTGCAATGCCATACACAAGCGTTCAAAGCCCATGCCTGTGTCTATAACCTTTGCAGGCAGAGGCTCAAGGCTTCCATCAGCTTTTCGATTGTATTGCATGAAAACAAGGTTNCATATCTCAATGACCTGAGGATTATCCTTNTTTACGAGTGAAGCACCGTCAACTTTTGCGCGTTCTTCATCACTTCTCAAGTCAATGTGAATTTCTGAGCAAGGACCGCAGGGACCCGTGTCACCCATTTCCCAGAAATTGTCATGACGATTTCCGTTAATGATATGGGAAGCCGGCAGATGTTGCTCCCAATATGAAGCGGCTTCGTTGTCGCGTTCAAGTCCTTCAGGGGCATAACCTTCAAAAACCGTAGCATAAAGACGCTCTTTAGGCAATTTCAAAACATCTACAAGATATTCCCATGCCCAGTCAATCGCCTCTTTCTTGAAATAATCACCAAACGACCAGTTGCCAAGCATCTCAAACATAGTGTGATGATAAGTATCATGACCTACTTCTTCCAGGTCATTGTGTTTTCCCGAAACACGAAGACACTTTTGAGAATCAGCAACTCGCTTATATTCAGCTATTCTGTTGCCAAGAATTATATCTTTAAATTGATTCATGCCGGCATTGGTAAACATCAATGTCGGGTCATCCTTAATTACCATCGGAGCAGAAGGAACGATTTGATGTCCCTTATTCCGAAAGAAATCTTTGAAAGATTCCCTGATCTCTTTAGCAGTCATTATATGAAATAGTTTTGTAATTATATATCTTAATTTTGAGAAATATAGCAAATGCTTAAAT
>WFMC01000080.1 GCA_009177205.1 Bacteroidales bacterium | reverse complement strand
GTCAAATGACAGCGGGCGGCTGGATGTATATCGGTCCGCAAGGAATAGTTCATGGTACATTCAACACTATTCTGAATGCCGGGAGAATGAAACTCGGTGTCCCACAAGACGGTGATCTTTCCGGTCATCTGTTTGTATCCTCCGGTTTGGGAGGAATGAGTGGAGCTCAACCGAAAGCAGCTTTAATCGCGGGTGCAGCTTCGATCATTGCTGAGGTGGATATGTCAAGAATTGAAACCCGAAAAAATCAAGGGTGGGTGCAAGTCGTAACTGATTCAATCCCTGAAGCATTCAAACTTGCTGAAGACGCTATGAAAGAGAAGAAGCCGATCTCTATTGCTTATCACGGCAATGTTGTAGACCTTCTTGAATATGCTGTAGAGCATAATAAGAAAATCGAATTGCTGAGCGACCAGACATCTTGCCATGCAGTCTATGAAGGTGGATATTGTCCTGCCGGAATGAGTTTTGAAGAGCGCACACGTTTGCTGCACGAAGATCCTGAAAAGTTCCGCAAGGAGATTGATGCCACTCTTCGACGTCATTATAATGCTATTAAATCACTTGTTGCAAAAGGGACATATTTCTTCGATTATGGCAATTCTTTCATGAAGGCTATTTATGACGCCGGAGTGAAGGAGATTTCAAAGAATGGAATTGATGAGAAGGATGGCTTTATCTGGCCCTCATACGTTGAAGACATAATGGGTCCGATGTTGTTTGACTTCGGATATGGTCCGTTCCGTTGGGTTTGCCTGAGCGGTAAACATGAAGACCTTGTTAAGACCGACAGAGCCGCAATGGAGTGTATTGATCCAAACAGACGCGGACAAGACCGTGATAATTACAATTGGATTCGTGATGCGGAAAAGAATGCACTCGTTGTCGGCACTCAAGCACGCATACTCTATCAGGATGCTATGGGACGTCTGAAAATTGCTTTGCGTTTCAATGAGATGGTAAGAAATGGTGAAGTGGGTCCGATAATGTTGGGTCGCGACCATCATGATGTCAGCGGCACTGACTCACCTTTCCGCGAAACTTCCAATATTAAGGATGGTTCTAATGTCATGGCAGACATGGCTGTTCAATGTTTTGCCGGAAATTGCGCTCGAGGAATGAGTTTGGTCGCTCTCCATAACGGTGGTGGTGTCGGCATTGGAAAAGCTATCAATGGTGGCTTTGGAATGGTGTGTGACGGTTCGGAACGGGTTGATGAAATTCTGAAACAGGCTATGCTTTGGGACGTTATGGGTGGCGTTGCCCGTCGCTCATGGGCGCGTAATGAAAACGCCATGTCAACTGTAAAGGAATGGAACGACACTCAGGCAGAAGCGGGATTCATGATTACCGAGCCCTTCCTGGCATCAGATGAATTGATAGAAACTCTCGTGAAGTGATTTCAGAATGAAAGAAAACAGAATAATAAGAAACGTTACTATCGTAACCCCTGAAGGGAATAAAGCCGTCAGGGGTTGCGATATGCGTAATCTCAAAATANTAGANAATGGCATTATCGTCATTGTCGACGGAATAATTGAATATTCCGGAGTGGAAGATGAATGCCCGGCTGAACTCATTAGTCTTCATTCNTACGNATTTACTNATGGGGGAGGAAGAGTTGCATTGCCCGGATTTNTTGACAGTCATACCCATTTNGTCTTCGGAGGTTATCGACCCNATGAATTCTCATGGAGATTGAAGGGGGATACGTATATGTCTATAATGGAGAGGGGAGGAGGCATCCAGAGCACTGTGAATGCTACCCGTACTTGCAGCTCTAATGACATGGCAGCAAAAGCCCGTTGGTTTTTGAAAAAAATGTCTGAGATGGGAGTGACTACTGTTGAAGCCAAAAGCGGTTATGGTCTTAATGTTGATTCCGAACGCAAGCAACTTGAAGCCATTAAGCAGCTTAAGGAGGATACTGAAACCGGTCTGAACATTGTTAGCACTTTCCTTGGTGCCCATGCAGTGCCGACAGAATATAAAGGTCGCACATCGGAATACGTTGATTTCATAATTTCTGAGATGTTGCCTGAGTTTAAAGACCTGGCAAAATGCTGTGATGTGTTTTGCGAAAAGAATGTTTTTGAACTCGAGGATAGTAGACGACTTTTAAAAGCCGCGAAAGAGTTGGGTTATGCCATTAAATTGCATGCCGATGAAATTGTTACTCTCGGTGGCGCTGAATTGGCGGCGGAACTTGATGCTTTATCAGCCGATCATCTTCTGCATGTAAGTGATGACGGGGTAAAGGCTATGGCTGAAAAAGGTGTCGTGGCTACGCTTTTACCATTAACCGCATTTGCTTTAAAAGAACCATACGCGCCCGCCCGAAAATTTATAGAAGCCGGAGGTGCAGTTGCTTTAGCTACAGACCTTAATCCCGGTTCTTGTTTTTCCGGCTCAATTCCCCTTACCATTGCTCTTGCGTGCATATATATGAATATGTCAATAGAGGAGGCAATAACGGCGCTGACCATCAATGGGGCGGCGGCATTGGGCATGGCTGACGAAATAGGCACAATAGAGAAGGGTAAGAAAGGGGATATTGCAATTCTTGAATTTGACAATATTAATTATTTGCCATATTATGTCGGCATGAATTGCGTGCGCACCACCATTCATGCAGGCCGCATCGTGTATGATGCTTCAGAAAACTAATAACTAAAATAAAAACTATATATTATGCGTCTCGAAACATACGCTATCGGAAGTAGTCCGTTAACCTACGATTTAATTGAGAAGATTCTCAAAGATGGCACAAAATTGACTCTTTCAGATGATGCCATCGTAAAAATTCAGCATTGTCGCGATTTTCTTGACAAAAAAACTGATAACAATACTGTTCCCATTTATGGAGTAACGACTGGATTCGGTTCATTGTGTAACAAACATATATCACAGGACGATTTGACCACTCTGCAGGAAAACCTTGTCAAGAGCCATTCCTGCAGTGTCGGCACTCCCGTGGCTCCTGAAGTTGTGAAATTGATGCTGCTGCTGAAAGCACACGCTTTGTCAATGGGATTCAGCGGAGTGCAGGTGGAGACTGTGCAGAGAATACTTGATTTTTATAATAACGATATTCTGCCGGTTGTCTACGACCGTGGTTCTCTCGGAGCAAGTGGCGACTTGGCACCGTTGGCAAATCTTTTCCTTCCGTTGATTGGAGAAGGTGAAGTGATGTTTCAGGGAAAACGCCGTTCAGGTAAAGAAGCACTTAATATTTTTGGCTGGAATCCGATTAAATTAAAATCAAAAGAGGGTTTGGCTCTTTTGAATGGAACACAATTCATGAGTGCAAACGGAATCAAAGCCTTGATAGACGGATGGCACCTTGTTAATTGTTTTGACCTTTTTGGAGCAATGTCTCTCGAGGCTTTTGATGGCAGGATAGAGCCTTTTTATAACTGCATACAGGAAGTTCGTCCTCATCCCGGACAAATCCAGACTGGCAAAGTGTTCCGCGACTTGCTTGAAGGTTCTGAAATAATCAAACGGGAAAAAGAGCATGTGCAAGACCCGTATTCTTTCAGATGTATTCCTCAGGTACACGGCGCTGTGAAAGATGCCATGAATCACGTTACGGATGTTCTGCACATTGAAATAAATTCCGTAACAGATAATCCTACTGTATTTCCTGATGATGACATGGTGGTTTCAGGAGGTAACTTCCACGGCGAACCATTAGCTTTGGCATTTGACTACATGGGTGTCGCGCTCCATGAACTCGGGAACATTTCCGAGCGTCGTGTCGCTCAACTGATATTGGGTCTTCGCGGATTACCGGAATTCCTCGTGGCAAAACCCGGCTTGAACTCCGGATTTATGATTCCTCAGTATGCAGCCGCTTCTATGGTAAGCCAAAACAAGATGTATTCATGGCCTGCAAGTTGCGATTCAATCGTTAGTTCGAATGGTCAGGAAGACCTGGTATCTATGGGTGCGAATTCCGCAACAAAACTGCATAAAATCATTGACAATCTTAAATATATCGCTGCGATAGAACTGATGAATGCAGCTCAGGGAATAGATTTCCGTCGCCCCCTGAAATCATCTCCATACATTGAGAGCGTAATGAAGAGTTTCCGTAAGGAGGTACCTTTTGTAGAAGATGATGTCGTAATGGAGGAATATATCAAAAAGACGATGAATTTCCTTGACCACTTTGATATTGTCATTGAATCTCAACATGACTGATTTTAATAGTTAAAATTATAATATGAAAAAATTTTATATTTTGTTATTGGCGGCTATATCTGCAATCGCAGCCAATGCTCAAAAATTACCGGATAATATCGGAGCAGGTCAGTTTTCCTCAATCAGTCCCGTTCCCGGTAAGATTAATACCGAAATCAACAACTTAGGGTTATTATCCATTACTTTCAACCTTGCAGGGAAGGATTCCAAGGTTAACACTTCCGCAAATGTGTACGCCACACTATCTCGTGACGGTGAGGTTCTGTCAAATGTCCAGGCATGCAATTACAAGCAGGTCTCTTTTGACTCCACCACATTTGGTGTATGGCAACTTTCATTTTTCCTATCTCCTACACCTGAAGTGAAAAAGCCGGGTATTTATCAAATCCGTTTCGAACCCGGATTCTTCCTTATGGGTGAAGAACAAACTCCGTCTACTGAAATATTATTGAATTATCTTTGGCCTGAAAGTGAAAGTATAATAGTTCCCGAGCCCGGGACAATCACCTCCTTCAAAGATATTACAATCACTTATCCCGGAGTTTCTTCCATCCAGTATAATGAGGAGAAAAAACTGGAGGTATATAATATCTACGGTGCTNATCGNAGATGNNNAANAGANTGNCACNACTGTAGTGCCAACNGTTAATATNGAAGNAAATGTCCTGANTCTCGTCTTGCCAAAAGAGATAANTACTCACGGCTCNTGGGTTGTAATATCAGAAGATGATGCTTTCACCTTGACTTACGAAAATGGCGAAACAAAGGTTACGGGTATCTATTTTATCTATATAATACCTAATTTTGGTTCAGGTAAGCCTCAAATCATTCCTGAAGAGGGTGAAATAGAATCATTCCCAGGTGTGATTACTTTGGTTCTGCCCAAAAATACTTCAATCGGGTTTGTCAACAGTATGGTTGGTTCTTATATATATCCTATTGATGAAAACGGCAACAGAGGTCAGGCGATTGCGAGATACAAGGCACAAAAATCCCCCGATGCTTCAAATGAAATTCAGTTAATATACCTGAAGGATAATAAAACACCCGATGAGGGTGCGGAAATCATTCCGGCTCCAGGCAAGTATCAACTCGTTACGGGAGAACGTCTTTATGGAATAAAAGAGGGAAGTACGGTTAATTATATTTCAAGTATGGAGTTCAATTATACAGTATATGTCTACGAAGAAATTCCGACGACAATCGTTCCTCCCACAGATTCTAAAGTTAAGAGCATTAAAAAAATATCCTTCCGTTTTGACGATGCTGAAACTGTAAAAGTCCAGGATAATGGCAAACCGAGCTGGCTTAAGAGTGAGACCACAAATTATCTTTTTTGATCTTCTTTATCAAAAGAAAACAACAAGACAGTTGATTTCACAACAGCGGTCGGGGCTACCATTCCCGGAGAATATCACTTTACTTCCGCCGGAGGTCAGGTAATAGTAGATGGAATAGAAATGGTGGTGACTGCCGACTATATAATTGAAAATTCAGAGACTGGGGTCGGAAGAATAGAAAATGTTGTCATTCTCCCTGCAATATTCGATATCTATACTCCTGATGGCGTGTTATTGAAGAAGAACGCCGATATAGATTATTTATACTCTTTGCCAAAAGGTATCTATATAGCGGGAGGCAAAAAATTCATCAATAAATAAATGATGACAAAATCCATAAAACAAGGGCTTCGGAAACAATCCGAAGCTCTTGTTTTTATTCCTGTTATTTATCAATATGTCAAATTCGCCGGATTTGAAAATTCCTGATTATCTACAGGAATTCAAAAGCACGGAAAAACCGGAACACGACAACATTATTTTCTTAAATCAAGTCTGACAACGTTTTCGACGTGATGAGTGTGCGGAAACATGTCGACGGGCTGAACTTCCATTACTTTGTAATCAGCATCAAGAAGTGCCAAGTCACGGGCCTGAGTTGCGGGATTGCAACTGACATAAACAATTCTTTCCGGTCGCGCCTTCAAAATTACTTTTACCACATCCTCGTGCATGCCTGCCCGCGGCGGGTCAACAATCATAACGTCAGGTCTGCCGTGTATCGCGACAAATTCTTCCGTCAACACGTCTTTCATATCTCCGGCATAGAAAAGAGTATTATCAATACCGTTCACTTTTGAATTGAGTCTGGCGTCTTCTATGGCTACCTCAACATATTCAATACCAATAACCCTCTCAGCCTGACGGGCAACGAAATTTGCAATTGTTCCGGTTCCGGTGTAAAGGTCATAACCCAAAGGTTTCTTCTCACCGGGTAGACATGTGTCGCCGCATATATTTTTATCACCGGTCTCTTCGGGTTCGAGTCCTGCCATTCTCCGAGCAACCTTGTAAAGCCGGTATGCCTGACGGGAATTGGTCTGATAAAAAGACTTGGCATTAATCCGAAATTTTAATCCTTCCATCTCCTCTTCAATATATTCCGTTCCGTAAAAATTGATAATTTCCTGGTCCGATAGAGAATCATTCAGTTTTAGGTTAACGGCGTATTCCAAAGAAGTGATTTCATTGAAATTTTCTTTCACTGCATTTAATAATTTCATAATGCTATCCGGGTCATTTTCTCCGAAAGATATGACAACCATTTTTTCACCTGTTGAAGCGGTGCGAATCATCAATGTGCGCAACAGTCCTTTGTTGTTTCTTATATCATAAAAGGAAAGGTTATTCTCGTTTGCAAATTGATAAATGAAGTTTCTTAACCTGTTTCCGAAATCCTCCTGCAAATGACAATTGTCAATGTGTAACACCTTGTCAAAAGCACCCGGAANATGAAAACCGAGAGCGTTTNGAGAATCCGTAAATTCCNCGCCTTTTCTTATTTCTTCCCATGTGCGCCATTTCTTNTTGGNAAACGTATATTCCATTTTATTGCGATATCCCCAGNTATCATCCGAACCCAAAGTGGGATTAACCTCCGGGATATCTATTTTGCCGATGCGGGTTAAAGCGTCAATCACCTGTTGACGCTTTTGAATTAATTGTTCCGGATAGGGGAGATGCTGCCATTTGCAACCGCCGCAAATTCCAAAATGGGCACATTGCGGTTTTGTACGTACTTCGGATGGTTTTACAAGATCTATTATATGCGCCTCAGCATAAGAGTGTTTCTTTCTATCAACTTGAATATCCACGATGTCGCCGGGCGCACCATAAGGAATAAATATGACTATGGGTTGCTCATCTTCAGGACGATATTTTATTTTTGCCAGGGCTTTACCCTCTGCAGCAAGTCCCGTAATTTCTATATTCTTAAGTACCGGTAAGGGTTTTTTCTTTCGTGCCATTTTTGATTGACGATTAATTGAATCGTAAAAAATTGAGTATAATTTGCAAAATTAAATAAAAAAACTGTGAACCTTATGAAAAAGGATTTGTTAAAATTATTAAAAAGTTAAAAAATTGTATTAACTAAACTTATTAATTATGATTAAATCAATGTTAATTGCGGGCGCAGGTGGATTCACTACTTTTTCTTCATTCGCCGATGATATGTGGGTTCTCGGAAGCAAAGGTGACTGGGGCACATTCGCAGCCTATCTTATTGCAACTGTAGTAATCGGCATCCTACTCGTTTGGGCAGGTCGTGCAATTATCAGATAAAATTATAATTCTCTGATGAGAAGAAGCAGCAATGACAACCATTCCGGGAACTATCGCATAGTTTCCCGGAATTTTGTCATACCCTTTGTCCTCATCACATTCCTCTTCTTTCTTTGGGGTTATGCAAGAAGTGTGCTTGATGTCCTGAACAAACATTTTCAGGACTTTCTGTCAATTTCAGTTTCAGATTCAACACTTATCCAGGCAAGTACTTATATAGCTTACGCATTGATGGCATTGCCGGCAGGCATACTTATAAGTAAAAAGGGGTATAGGACGGGAGTGGTTACCGGTCTGATATTCTTCGGCATCGGAGCAATCCTTTTCATTCCGGGAGCGGCTCTGATGAAATTTCCGATTTTTTTATTAGCCTTATTCATAATAGGTTGTGGATTGGCAATTTTAGAAACTTCCGCCAATCCTTATTCAGCAGAACTGGGTCCGAAAGAAACATCTGCGAGTCGATTGAATCTTTCGCAGGCATTTAATGGACTCGGATGCATATTGGGTCCTTTGACAATCGGGGGGTTTTTATTCTCCGAAACAAAAGGGAATGTCGCATTGCCCTATACAATCATGGGAATTACAGTGCTTTGTCTGGCTTTATTTTTTTCGCGTGTCAAATTACCTGAAATTCACTCTGAATATGATAACGGAGAGTCACAAAAAAATATAAAAATTCGGATTGCCATAAAAGCCTTATTTAAAGAAAGGAATTTCAAATGGGGTTTAATTGCATTGTTTTTCTATGAAATAGCAGAAATTTCAATAAATTCATTATTCATAAATTATGTAATTTCCGACGGTTGGTTGACTCCGCTTGAAGCTACACAAGTGTTATCATTCGGTGCGCTCGGTTTGTTTATGTGCGCCAGAGTTGCCGGTAGCGCTATAATGAGCAAGGTGTCAGCGAGGACTGTTCTGAAGATATGCAGTATATTGACTGTTGCTGGTGCATGTCTTGTAACCTTAAATTTAGGGGCTCTTTCCCATACTGGCATTTTTATATGCTATGCCTTTGAAGCGATAATGTTCCCCACCATCTTTGCCATGACTATCAACATTAATCCAAAATATTCAAAGATAGCTTCCTCATTTTTAATGATGACTCCATTAGGAGGAGCGGTGGGATCATACCTGATGGGTTTGACTGCACACCACTTTGATATTTCTTCATNCTTTATTGTCCCTGCAATTGCATACCTCATCGTGTGCNTTTATGCNTTCACTCGCAAGTCCTGATGCATTAAGATGCATTTATAGTGNTAATGATATTNATTTCAGATAATATNAGTTATATTTGCGAATAGAAAAGAGTTCAAAGCCTGATAANATTTAGATGGNCGGTTTGACGATATATATTAAAATATTATTGATTTTAATATTGATAAAGTTTGGTATATGAAATATGATATTTGCTGCGTAGGACACATAACCCTTGACAAAATAGTGACGCCAACGTCTGAAGTGTATATGGCGGGTGGCACTGCATTCTATTTTTCACATGTCATGGCATGTTTGAATCATTCCGGTTATCTTTTGATTACATCATTAGGGAAAAATGAATTAGAGTCAGCAGAGGCTTTCAAAAGAATGGGTTTGAACGTTGAAGTTATACCATCAAGAAACACAGTATACTTTGAAAATATTTATGGAGATGATTTCAACAACAGAGTCCAGAAAGTCCTCGCTAAAGCCGATTCTTTTCTACCTGAATCACTCAACAACATTGATAGCAAAATTTTTCATCTCGGCACACTTCTTTCTGATGATTTCTCCCCGGAAACCCTTAAAATGCTTTCACTCAAAGGGATTGTATCGGTAGATGCTCAAGGATTCTTACGTGAAGTTAAAGGTCAGGACGTATTGGCATGTGACTGGAAGGAGAAACTCGAGTGTCTACCATATATTAATATACTCAAGGCCAACGAACATGAGATGCTTTCGTTGACCGGTTCGGATAATCCTGAAACAGCAGCAAAAATCTTGTCGGAATGGGGAGTAAAGGAGGTAATATTGACTCTCGGAGATAAAGGCTCGGTTATTTTTTCCGATGGGAACCTAACGCAAATACCTGCCCTTCCCGTTGATAAGGTTGTAGATGCAACAGGTTGTGGAGATACCTATATGGCGGGTTACCTATATANGCGCTCCAGCGGAAAAGATATATATACTTCCGGACTCTTCGCTGCAGCAATTTGTTCGGTTAAACTTGCTCATTCNGGTCCATTTAACGGAAGCGAAGACCAAATAAAGAAATTANTTAAAGATTCAGGNTTCAAAANNAACATTTAATCTTTTAATATCATGAAAATAAACAAGATAATTTTANCAATATTATTATTAATCTTCCTCTCTCATAATAATGATTTATTTGCCGATAACAGTCCGTTGCAAAAGGCGGATTGCGGACGAGTGGACAGATTAATTATATATTCGCCGGAAATGGGAGAGGATATCAATATAGATATTTGGGTTCCTTCTGATTATAATCCTTGTTCATCACACAGATATCCCGTTATTTATATGCACGACGGGCAGAATCTATTTGACTCGGAAACAACTTGGAATCATCAGAGTTGGGAAATGGATTCTGTTGCATGTGAATTAATTAATAAGGGAGAGATCTCGGCACCAATAATTGTTGGGATACATAGTTTCTCGGATAAAAGAGTCGCAGATCTTATGCCTCAGAAAGCTGTAAGCAAAGAGAATCTTGATAAAATGTTTAAAGGTCTCGGTTATAAGGAGGTCCCTGTCAAAGGAGATGCTTACGCACGATTCATGGTTAATACCCTGAAGCCGGAAATTGATATGCTGTATAATACGCTTCCTGATATGGCAAACACCGGAGTAATGGGGTCAAGTATGGGTGGATTGATGTCTATTTATGCAATTAGTGAATATCCCGATGTTTTTGGCACAGCGTTATGTCTTTCAACCCATTGGATTGGTGGAAACGAAATAGTTGATTCCTTTGCACAAGGCATTTATGATTATTTGGATAAAAACTTACCATCTGCTTCAAATCACAGGCTCTATATAGATAGAGGAACTGAAACCCTTGATGCCTATTATGGCCAGAAAGACGAAATGATGAAATCTTTGATGCGCAAAAAAGGATATAACAAACAGTCTAACTTTAAAGATTTTGTGGATCAAGGAGGTGCCNACGAAGAAAAATCATGGGCTAAACGTGTGGAGCTTCCGCTTAAATTTTTTCTTTCAAAACAAGGACACGTGGAATAAGTTGACGCACTTTATTGCCGAATCTTACGCGATAGCTGTTGGCTTTGGCATCATATTCTTCAATTCTGCCTTCTCCAAAAAGTTTATGCACCACTATTGTGCCGGTACTCCAGTGTGCTTCCGCATCGGTTTGGGTTTCTGCATTTAAACCTGCCACCAAAGCCCGGGTTCCTTCAAAAAGAGATGAATCAGGATTCCCTTCCACCTTGAGCATTTCCTTAGGTATCTCCGAAATGAACCTTGAAGGATATTTCATTACCCCTTTTTCGTTCATATATCCTTCCGACTCGGAAAGGTAAAGCATGTTTTCGGCTCTTGTAACGGCAACATACATAAGTCTGCGTTCCTCTTCCTCTCCATCAAGCCGGCGTTCTCTAATGGTACGGTGACTTGGAAAAATTCCTTCTGTCAACCCCGCCACGAATACAACCGGAAATTCCAATCCCTTGCTTTGATGAATGGTCATTAACCTCACTTTGTCTTTTTCATTCTCAAGGTCAAGGTTGGTATAAAGAGCCACCTCTTGAAGATATGATTCCAGTGTGGCATTATCGTCCCGGAGATTCCTTGACTCGAATTCTGAAATATAGCTCATCAGTTCGCTAAGATTTTCCAGGCGTTCTTCCTCTGAATCTGTGCGAAGCATATCAGTAATACCGGAACGTTGCAAAAGAGTTTCGGCAATATCTGAGACCGGGAGTTGAGCAGCAAGTAATGTGCTTTGCTCGATCAATGTAATGAAATCTCTGATGGATGACCTGTTAAAGGCTGAATTGTCAATATTCAGTTTGAGAGTCTCAAAAAGCGAGGAGCCTTGCGAATCGGCGAGCAATTGCAGCTTTTCAATTGATTTCGCTCCGAATTTTCTTGAAGGAACGTTTATTATTCTTTTGAAACTTATATCATCATTATGATTGTTAGCCAGGCGAAAATATGCAAGTGCATCTTTAATCTCTTTACGTTCAAAGAATTTTACTCCACCCCATACAGTATAAGGTAATTTCTTTTTCACCAATGCTTGTTCAAGTCTTCGGGAAATATGGGAAGCCCGATATAGAATTGCATGTTGGCTCGGGCGTCTACCTTCTTCAATACTTTCCTTTATAGTTGATGCAATATGTTCAGCTTCATCCGATTCACTTTTTTCATGTCGATAAATTACAGGATTCTCATTCATTTTGACGGTATATAAATCCTTGGGTACGCGCTTCACGTTGTTGCTGATAATTGCATTGGCAACATTCAGAATGTCGGGAGTGGAGCGATAATTGCGGTCGAGAATTATATCGGTGTGCGCATGAAAGTCTACGAATATCTTAGGATTGGCCCCCCTCCATTCATATATGGCCTGGTCCGGATCGCCTACCACAAAAAGATTGCCATGATGGGATGTAATGGCGTGCAGCAATTTCCAATCATCTCCCGAACAGTCCTGAACTTCATCCACCATTACATAATTCAGTTTCTCTGTCCAATACTTGTTGGCATCGGGAAAATGCTGAAGAATATAGAGAGTGAAATAAAGCAAGTCGTCATAATCGAGACAGAAATATTTGAGTTGCAGTTTTATATGTCTGACAATGGCATCCGGAGATTCCGGAGAAGAGTGGGGGAGAAAGTATTTTTGAATATATCCATCGGGATCCCACCCTTTAAAACCGGCAACCTGCTTGAGGAATCTTTCTGCAGTAGTCTTTTTTCTGTCAATACCGAATTCTTCCATGGCTTGGCGAGCCAATTGCTTTGCGTCTTCGGGGTCTATGATGGAAAAATTCTTCGGGAAGCCGATTCTGTAAATTTCTTTTCGCAAGAATTTAACGCAAAAACTGTGGATTGTGCAGACAAAATCATTGACGCTGCCACGATCAACAAGTTTTGAGATGCGTTGCTTCATTTCGTGCGCAGCCTTGTTTGTGAATGTCAAACAAAGAATGTTACCCGGACTTAATCCCAACTCATTTACAAGAAAAGCAAAACGATGAGCTAAGACACGGGTCTTTCCCGATCCGGCTCCGGCGACGACCCTGACTCTCCCTTCTGTGGACTCCACTGCTTCAATTTGACGTGTATTCAATAATGGTTGTGTCATAATTCCTAATTCCTATAATAAGCGTTCTATTACAAAGATAATTAATATCATTTAGTTTTGGATATTTTTATCACTTTTTTGTAAAATGACTTAGATATTTTTTAACGTATTTTTTTAATCTTATTAAAATTAGAATATTATAATCCAAATTTCAAATATATATGATTACATCTTGCGACAATTATTTCTTGTGGGAAGGGGTCTAAAACAGATCTTCTGCAGAATGAGTGTGATTTAATTCAGAATTTAAAAATTTTGAAAACTCTTTTTGAGAAATATATAAAAATTGATTAATTTTGTATCATTAGATAAGAAATGTAAAGCATAATGTCGTTAGACCCAAAATCTACTTTTATACGCGCCTGTTCCGGTGCGATATACATTTTAATTATTATCGGCGCATGTTGGGTCGGTCAATACGGTGTGTTGGCTTTGGCTTCGCTATTGGGTATTCTCGGAATACTTGAATTCAGTAAACTCCACGCATCAGAATCAAGAGGCAACATATCCTTGTTGGTTTATAACTGCATCGGAGGGCTTTTTCTCATCAACTCAGTTTTTATCTATCCCTTTGTGGCTTGGATTATATGGTTGATAGGTAGAATGATAATGACTCTCTATTCTAAAGATAATAATCCCGGTCAACGTTGTATAACCGACATAATGGCACAAATATATATTGCCTTACCTTTGGCATTGCTTGCAGGAATGGGTTTCATTCTGCGGTCGGGAATGCCGATTNTGGGANTGTGTATAATTATTTGGGTAAATGACACGGNTGCNTNCCTGTNCGGANGCACATTCGGCAAACACAGATTATTTGAAAGAATATCCCCCAAAAAATCTTGGGAAGGTTTCTGGGGTGGATTACTTTTCAGCATAATTGCCGGAGTTGTGATAGCTTCCACTCATTCATCCATGAGCGATGTGCAATTATCGCGAGCTTTAAGTCCATATCTATTCTGGGGTGTCGGAGGAATAGTGATAAGTGTTTTTTCAACCTATGGAGATTTGTTTGAATCTTTCATCAAGAGAAAACACAATGTGAAGGATTCCGGACACCTTATTCCCGGTCATGGAGGAATACTTGATAGAATAGATTCATTGTTGATGGTTGTGCCTGCAATGACAATATATTGGATTTTATGGCTATTATTAGATTTTCATAATTAAAAAGTATAATTAATTCTTTTTAACCCCCCATTTTATTGAGATATTATTATTTCTATAAAATGGGGGTACAGTTTTAATCATCATCTTCGAGTTCAAAAATATCTTCAACTTTTTTCCCGAAGTATAAGGCTATTGTTTTTTTCTGCTTGCTCCACCTTTATTCGATTCTTCATCTTGCGTAAGGTTTTTTAATTTTCCAATATTATGTTATATTTATTTTTGAAGACAAAAACCTGAAAGGGAAATTATAATTTAATCAGTTATTTTATTCGGAGCCAATAGCCTAATGTGAATTGTAAAGCCATTGAATTTGACGCATTGAAATTATCTTTCTTGCTTGAACCGTAAAGATTACCTAAGCCGTAATAAAATCTCACTTCCAAGCAAATTGAATTTTTAGGTGTAATATTGAATTCTCCTCCGAGCCCAGCACTGATGCCGTAGTCAACCCTCTGCTTTATCGGTTCGGAATATTGCAAGATATTGTGAAATTTAGGAAAATCACTTAGGTTTTCAGTATTGCCGGTATCAAAATCAGTCTTTATTTTATCAGAAATCCTGATGCCGATTTCCGGTCCGACATTGGCAAAAAATCTGCCGCGGCGTCCAAAATAGATATGAGCTAATACAGGAATCTGAATATAATCCAGTGTTCGTGAATAAGAGAAGGGTTTCCCCTCAAAATTCTCTTTCCATCCTCTTTGCTCATAGTTGATTTCGGCTATTATTCCAAAATGGGATTCCTCTATATAGCGGAATGTTACGCCTGCCAAGGCACCGGGTTTGAAAACCTGTTTTACTGAAGGATTAAAAAAGAGTCGCGATAGATCCGCCCCCGCTCTCACACCAAGTGAAATATTAGAAGAATAATGAGTCTGAGATTTGGCTGTAAAAAAAGAGAAGCTTATAATAAGCAAACTCAATATTATTTTGAGTTTGAAAATAACCGGCAGGGCGAATTTTAAGTTTTTATGCATTATTTCAGAGTTATAACNGATGGATAATCGTAGGGATTGTATTCCACTATAAATGTGTCTTTGTTGACATACCCACCATCCGGAGTATCCTTAATNNAATTAAATGAGGTTTGAAGNGNTTTAGCATCAGATTTTGTTTTGACAAAGTCATTCTCTTCAGTATTCATGATGACGTCTGAAATATAATTCAATATGTCGTAGGCTGTGGCAGAATAAACAGGATATGATTTCAGCGGAGTGTGTCCGAACAATTCCTTATAATCTTCTATAAATGTTTTACTGTCTTTGCTGTCGGCATCAAAATAGAACCTTGTGGGCATATAAACGTAATTCATGCCGAAGAGTTGCTTTTGAGAATCAGCAAATGTGATCCAATTCGGTCTGCCGATTACACGGATATCGCTGAGTGGATTTCTATCTCTTAATACTGATATTTTCTCGAGTAATACTTTAACATCCTCTTTTTTTGAGGGAGTGGCATAAACAACGTAATTGAATTCAGGTGATAAATCTTGTTCAGTCAGAGTGGCAATGTCAATCTCTTCGGTCTGTGTTTGATTTTTCGAATTCAAAGTGGTGATAATTTTTTCGCCCATTGTGTCGCCAGGCTCTATGGCTCCTGCAACTATTAACTGATATTGGGAAAATTTATCTCCGATATATTGAGCAGCCGCATCATTAAAAATATTACTGGGTGTTTGAATCTGAATGATGTCTTTATTAGTCAGGTAAGTTTCATCCTTTGTGTCGAATGCATTGACAAGCGGAGTGTTTTTATCGGATATATATTTGATTAAATATTCCGGTATTTTCTTGCCTGTGGTGGTGACGAGATAACTTGGAGAGAAAGATTCCAAGCTGTCTAAAACTTCATTTTCAGGGAGATTGCCATCAATAATAATCAACCGTGTCTGATAAGGTCTGTTTTTCATTCCGGCAGCTGCGACTAATGCGCCTCTGGAAAATTCCATATCCTTATTACTTTCGCTATCGCTAAGAATGATTGCAATGCTTATTTCGGGAGTAATGATAATATTTTCATCTTCTTTCTCGGAAGTATCAGTAGAAATTGAATCGGGGGATAAAGTTGATGAAACTGCCGGCTCATCGACATCAGGGATCTCAGGAATCTCATCTAAATAGCGATTAGCCTTTTGATTTTTTGTCGTGGGTTGTTGCGTCTGCTTTTCTATAATTTTATCTTCTGCAACCTTTTCTACAATATTAAAGTTTTCTGTAGGATTTGCAGTTTCCGAATCTTTTGATGCCTTCACCACGGGATAATATAACAGGGTCCCTTTTGAGAGAGGCAACATCACCTCTTTGTTGGCGTTTTCGAGTGTGACTAAATCCCAACCGAACTTTTTTGCAATTCCGGCAAGAGATTCCCCTTTTTCAGTTTCATAATAATAAAAAGATTTATTTAGAAACTTCACAATGGGAAGGTCGGTTTCAGCCGGCAAATTGAAAAATACACCCAACAGGAATATTGAAAAAATAATAGGTAATATCGGATTCTTTTTCATTTTTTTGATTATGAAATATTCATCTATATAGATTATGCAAAGTTAAAATAAAAAATTGATAAGATGTTGAATTTGTCTCAACAAATCATCAAACATAACGAAATATTGATGTAAAAAAGATATTTCGGATATTTCATCAATCATTATTAGGTTGTTTAAGGATAATTAATTAAATTTGCATTTGCGATTGTTTTGACATTTGAAATGCCGAACAACTGATGATAGAATAAGCAACTTTTAAAACCTTTAAATATAATATTATTCTAAATGGCACAAAAGATTTATACATTCGGTGATGGTAAGGCCGAAGGTAATGCGGGGATGCGAAACCTCCTCGGCGGCAAGGGTGCGAACCTTGCTGAAATGAATCTGTTGGGTATGCCCGTACCTCCGGGCTTCACCATTACAACAGAAGTCTGCAATGAGTACACTCAGTATGGACGTGACAAAGTGATTGAGGACATCAAAAAGGATGTGGAAAAAGCAATCTCACACGTTGAAAAACTGACAGGAAATAAATTTGACGACCCCTCCAATCCGTTGCTCGTATCAGTTCGTTCCGGTGCTCGCGCTTCAATGCCGGGCATGATGGACACAGTGCTCAATCTCGGCATGAATGATGCAACCGTGGCTACAATGGCAGAGAAGAGCGGCAATCCCCGCTTTGCATGGGACAGCTATCGCCGTTTCGTGCAAATGTATGGCGACGTTGTGCTCGGTATGAAACCTGCTTCCAAAACTGACATTGATCCCTTTGAGGCTATAATGGATGAAGNNNAGGAGGANAAAGGTGTTAAATTCGATNATGAACTTGACGTTGAAGACCTTAAAGAACTCGTAAAACGCNTCAAAGCTNCAGTTAAAAAACATACCGGNAAAGATTTCCCGNAATCTGCATGGGAACAATTATGGGGTGGTATCTGCGCAGTATTCGACAGCTGGATGAATGAACGCGCAATCCTTTATCGCCGCATGAATCAGATTCCCGAAGAATGGGGTACTGCCGTTAATGTACAGGCAATGGTATATGGCAACATGGGAGATAATTCCGCAACCGGCGTTGCTTTTAGCCGCGATGCAGCAACCGGTGAAAATATCTTCAACGGCGAATATCTGATTAATGCTCAGGGTGAAGATGTTGTTGCAGGTATCCGCACACCTCAACAAATCACAATCGAGGGCTCACGTCGCTGGGCTGCTCTTCAAGGAATCAGCGAAGAAGAACGTCGCACTAAATATCCTTCGCTTGAAGAAACAATGCCCGATTGTGCAGCAGAATTAATCGCAATCGCACATCGTCTTGAAGACTATTACAAAGATATGCAGGATATGGAGTTCACTATCCAGGACGGCAAACTCTGGATGCTCCAGACTCGTAACGGAAAGCGCACAGGTGAGGCAATGGTGAAAATTGCAATGGACTTGTTGCGTGCAGGAATGATTGACGAAAAAACGGCTCTTCTCCGTATGGAGCCGCAGAAACTTGATGAACTCCTGCACCCCGTGTTTGACAAGAATGCATTGAAGAGAGCAAAGGTTGTGGCTAAAGGTCTCCCCGCATCTCCCGGTGCTGCTTCCGGTCAAATCGTATTTTCTGCAGATGAAGCTGAAGAATGGGCAGAGAAGAAGAAAAAAGTTGTTCTGGTGCGTATTGAAACCTCTCCTGAAGACCTTCGCGGTATGGCTGTAGCTCAAGGCATCCTGACAATGCGTGGAGGTATGACTTCTCATGCTGCCGTTGTGGCTCGTGGCATGGGTAAATGTTGTGTCTCCGGTGCAGGTGAAATTCTTGTAGACTACAAAGCTAAAACTGTTGAAATGAGTGGTAAAGTATATCACGAAGGTGATTGGATTTCACTCAATGGATCTACAGGTGATGTATATGATGGTCAAGTGCCCACAACAGAACCTGAAATTGGTGGCGACTTCGCTGCAATTATGAATCTCGCAGCTAAATTTACAAAGACATTGGTACGCACCAACGCTGACACTCCGCGCGATGCAAATCAAGCTCGCAAATTCGGAGCACAAGGTATCGGTCTTTGCCGCACAGAACACATGTTCTTTGAAGGCGACCGCATCAAAGCAGTACGCGAAATGATTCTTGCTTCAGATGAAGAAGGACGTCGTGTGGCTCTTGCTAAACTTCTTCCGATGCAAAGAGGGGACTTCGAAGGAATTTTCGAAGCAATGGACGGCTATGGGGTAACAATCCGTCTTCTTGATCCCCCGTTGCATGAGTTCGTGCCTCATCAGACTGCTACTCAAAAAGAACTTGCTCAGGAAATGGGCTTGACTCTTGAAGAGGTTAAAGCAAAAGTTGATTCTCTTGAAGAATTCAACCCGATGTTAGGTCACCGTGGTTGCCGTCTGGGTATCACATATCCGGAAATTACCGAAATGCAGACACGNGCTATCATTGAAGCCGCTCTCAACTGTAAAGAAAGAGGATTGAAGGTTTATCCTGAAATCATGGTTCCTTTGGTTGGCTCACTTAAAGAATTGCAAAACCAGGCTGCTGTAATAAATATCACAGCAAACAAAGTTTTTGAAGAAAAAGGAGATACAATCCCATATAAGGTCGGTACAATGATTGAGGTTCCGCGTGCGGCTCTGACAGCTGATAAGATTGCTGAAGTGGCAGAGTTCTTCTCATTCGGCACCAATGACTTGACACAGATGACTTTCGGCTTCTCCCGCGACGATGCTCCCAAGTTCTTGAAATTCTATAAAGACCACGGAGTTATCAAAGTTGATCCCTTTGAAGTTCTCGACCAAGAGGGAGTAGGTCAACTTGTTGAAATGGGTGTTAAGAAAGGTCGCGAAACACGNCCTGACTTGAAAGTCGGAATCTGTGGAGAACATGGTGGCGAACCGAGCAGCGTTAAATTCTGCGCAAAACTCGGCATGAACTACGTAAGTTGTTCACCCTTCCGCGTACCCATCGCACGCGTAGCTGCGGCGCAGGCTGCAATCGAAGATTAATTAACAGATTAACAAACAATCAGGTCGTAAAACTCGCCCCCAAAGCGACTTTACGACCTGATTTTAATCATTTGAAATATGTCGGAAGCTGAAATGAATTCCTATAGGTTCGGCATAGGAGAAGATCCAACAGATGAAATGCTCGCGCAAATAATGCACGAGGCAGCTCTGGA
>WFMC01000011.1 GCA_009177205.1 Bacteroidales bacterium | reverse complement strand
GAAAACGAGACAGATTGTGACTTATTGCCTTGCGATCTCATAACATACAACTCCGATAAGACTGTAAATGCAGAGTATCATTGGGGAAGCCATGCTCCAGGGGAAAGGGAGTATAAGACTGAATGTCGCTTTAAACCTGGCGAAAAGGTTCTCTGCCTTATCTACGAAGGCTACGATGCGGTGTTTCCCGGAATTGTTGTTGGTCCTCTGACTGAAGAATATCTTCGGCAGTTATACGAAGTGGATGAAGATATGCAGATTGGTTACTCATCAGCAGATGAAGCCGTAGAAAAATGGTACGACTGGAATTGGGATTCGATGATTATCCGTCCTCTCGTTCGTCTTAAAAACGAATGGGAAGAAATGGGCGATACCGTGATTGTTAATCGCGTCTATGTTTTCCCTTATAAAACGTATAAAGTATGACAAGAGAAGAACTGGTTTACGAGTTAGAAAGCCGCCTGCTAAAAATTTGTCCATCGGTTGTAACTTACCCAACTCAGGTAAGGTATAAAGGTAAGGAAAAGACTTCGGATTGGTCCCGACAATTTTGTATCCCCGAGAGTGAGACGACGTGTGAATTTATAAAGAAGGTATTCGGGGTCACCTGCAACGATTGGGAATATAAATATGTTCAGGCGGTTTCAGGTGCTGGTAAAGAAGAATCTAAGATAAATACTTTGCATTCTTCATCATTGCTTGCACTTCTCTGTTTCTCCAATATATCTCGGTCCCATTGCCTTAAAATTAGTGGGAAGGTATACAACAGCGTTCGATTTGAGGTTAAAAACCATGTGTTTGATAATTCGTCAAACATNGATGTAGTTCTTCANAATGATGAAACCGGTGACTTATTGTTTCTTGAATCNAANTTTACNGAATACCTCTCTCATGATAACAGTGCCTTTGCAAAAAAATATTTTAACTTCTACGCAGAAATTCTTCCAATGATTGAGGGTATGCCTTTACAGTTGGTTTACCCGCGTAAATACAAAGGAGGAGATGGTATGGGATTGAAACCAAAGTCTGAACGAAGCCTTTACTCTCACCTATATATGGATGGTATCAAACAATGCTTTTCACATATTATCGGAATTTGCCAAGGTCCCGAAGAAAATGAAGCATTCAGATGGGGAAAGAATTCAATTGGCAGCATAAGATTTGGCTCAATTCTTTATAAGATTCCCGGAGATGCCTTTAACTCCTATAAAGATTTTTATTCCAGAACAATCGGCAAGATTGATTCCAATATGTTATGCAAAGCTTTCGATAATCTAAAGGAAATTGATAATAATTTCGCAGATAGAATTGAAATTCTTCCTGACATCCTCACTTATCAGAATTTAGTCAAAGAAAATCCTACCTGGTTAGACGAAAGGGTAAAAACTTTCTATGGCCTGTAGATTTGTGTAAGTCGTATCGAAATCTGAGACATCAAAGCACTAATTTTGCTTCCAATAATAATCTTATAAAGTTATGAGCAAAACAATGATTCTTGCAATCGGTGGAGCCGGTTGTAATATGGCTGAGACCATCATGCGAGAAGCTTCAGTACATTGGGTATGCGAGGCTTCCTACCTTTTTGCTGACTCTGACCAATCAAGACTGGCGGAACTTGCAAGAAAAGGATATCAAACAGTTGACTTGAATAACACAGAGATCTCTGTTGAAGATTTTATGGGAGTTGAAAAACTATATGTTCTTGCAGGTTTGGGAGGGAAGACCGGAAGTGGTCACATTTCAGAAGCCATAGACGTAGCGAGAAATGCTGGAGTTCGGGATATTTCAGCCGTAGTAACAATACCTTTTTATTTTGAGGGTGATAATAAAGTTGCTAAGGCAAAAGAAGTGGTTGTAACATTGAATGGTATCCCG
>WFMC01000125.1 GCA_009177205.1 Bacteroidales bacterium | reverse complement strand
TTCTCGTTCACCAAAAGCTCCCTATTCTCGTGCTGACTCATTGCTTGCAGAGTTCAAATATTCGGAGGCTCTGAGCAAGTATGTGGATATATTTGAAAACAATAAGAGCTTAATGAAATCCTGTACGGCTATGAATGCAGCGATTGCTGCCGCCCAATGCGATAATGATTCCCTTGCCCTAAAATTCGTGGAGCATGCGCTTGAAGCAGATTCAACNTTTTTCGATGAAAGGATTTCAGTAACCGGACTATTGGAGGATTGCCGCTTGATGCCACAATGGGATGCACTTCAGGATGAAAGCGAAAGAAGATTAGCCATTAAGATGACAAACTACGATATTCCACTTAGAAATACTCTGCTCGACATATATCATTCNGACCAAAATCCAAGAGGCCACTTGTTAATGCTATCAAAATCTGATCCGACAAATAAGGAAGAGTTAGGACGTTTATGGCGAGAGATAAAAAGAAACGATAGTATAAATCTGAGCAAAACCATAGAACTGCTTGACATATATGGCTGGATTCCAAGATCTAAAGTTGGAACTGCTAACCAAGCGTTATTCTTTGTAATACAACACGCTAATCCGGAAATTATCGGGAAATACATCTCTTTATTTGAATCAGCAGCGAAAGAGAATGATATTCCACGAGGACTCTACGCGACAATGTATGATCGGCATCAAATGTATGCCGGCAAACCGCAACGATATGGCACTCAAAGAGTCCGAAAAGATCCGTCGACTAAAGAGATGGTTCTTTGGAAAATTGAAGACCCCGAAAAAGTCAACGCATTGCGAAAAGAGATGAATCTTCCTCCTTTGAAAGTCCGCACAGGTTTTACCGATACAAACTAATCGTATGTTGCCGGGTGTGCGTGTATGGTATTACCGCAGAGCGGTTATAGATAGTATCCGTGTGTTGCGACACACGGATACATTATTGCAATCACTACGCAATCACCAATTGCTAATTAAATTTATTTCGGTGTCTGAAGTTTTGCTACTACATTCATTGTAAATTTTGTCGGAATCAGTTTCAATAATCCTGTCATTTTGCGTACTATTCCCGGCAACCCCGCCACTATATTCAATTCACCTTTCAGCATTGCTTCATACCCTGCCTTAGCTGCTTTAATCGGTGGTGGATTATTGGTAAATAGGCGTGTCTTTGTCAATCCCCCTCTTGACGCGAAACCGGTACTTAATGCTCCGGACATCAAGCAGGTAACAGTTACTCCTGTCCCTTTCAGTTCTTGCCATAATGCATTTGAGAAACTTTTAACATACGCTTTCGTAGCAAAGTAGACAGCCTGCAATGGTCCCGGCACTAAAGATGCTATAGAACCTACATTCAATACTCTCCCCCTTCCGCGCTCTGTCATATCAGCAATAAACAGTTTGCAAAACCGTGTCAATGCTTCCACATTCACCGCAATCATGTTCATATCCTCTTGTAAAGGTCGCTCCCTGACAAAATCTCCTTGACCACCGAAACCTGCGTTATTGATAAGATAGTCAACCTCCCAACCTTTGCTATGGCAGGTATTATAAACTCTTTCTGCAGCCTCTGCACTGGATAGGTCAGCAGCTATTATATGAATATTAATATTGTATTTTTTCTTTATGTCAGAGGCTTGTTCTTCCAATTTTTCTTTATTTCTTCCAACGAGTATCAGGTCGCCTCCTGTGTCTGCATGTAGTTTTGCAAAGCATTTACCCAATCCTCCGTAAGAACCTGTAATCAATGCCGTAGCCATATATTTTATATCTTTTTGTGTTTTAAAATATTATAAAATTATAACATAAAATTTCTGCTTATAGTTCATGAATCTCTTTTCGCAAGAGTTAGTACGTAATTTGCATATTCATGAATGTGTTATAAGGATGTTTCTGAATAGTCATAAAGAACAAAATAGAAGATTTTTATGTTATAATTATAACTTTAATCTATGATTAATCTAAAAACTCTATATATGAAAAAAGTATTTTTATTGCTGGCATTGGCGTTAGGTGTTTCCACAGCCACATTCGCTCAAAACATTTCCAAGTCTGAAGCAAAAAGTCTGACTGCTTTTCTTTCTCAAGATGCAGCCAAAGGTGGATATAATGCTGAAGCTCTCCAAATGATTGGGAAAAATCCCGCTGCATGCCCCGGTGTAAAGGTTGAAAACGGTCACGTCGTTGAGATTGATTGGAAAGGGAAAAATCTTGCGGGTACATTGGATTTGACCGGTTTTACAGCGTTGCAGAAATTGGAGGTTTCCGATAATAAATTGTCAGGACTTGTGTTGGCTCAAAATCCTGCGTTAAAGGTGGTGAATGCAGGGCATAATCGCTTGAAAGATGTCAATATTTCGGGGTGTCCGGCATTAGAGCAGTTACGTTTGAATCGCAATTCTTTGTCGGNGATTGATTTGNGTAACACTCCCCTGCTTNAAGTCTTGAATGTTTCTTCTAACTTAATTGCTGAGTTGAANGTCAGTAACTCNACNACTCTTAAGAGTCTTAATTGTATGAGTAATCGTCTGGAGCTTTTGAATGTTACAAACTGTACGGCTCTTAAGAATCTTTATGCCGGCTATAATGAGTTGAGTTCAGTTGAAATTGCAGGACTTCCTTCTCTTGAGAATTTGAATTTGACCAACAATAAGATGGCAAAGTTCTACGCTCAGAATCTCCCTTCTTTGCAGACTATTTTCATAAGCGACAATCATCTGATTCAATTTGCATTAAACGGTTGTCCGGCACTTACCGATGTTTATGCTCCTTATAATGATCTGACAACGTTTGTTGCTGAAAATTGCCCGAATCTTGCTGATGTGAATTTGGCTTGGAATGACTTGACATACCTGAATTTATCAAATCAAAATTTCTTGCAACAGTTGAATGTTTCCAACAATCAACTTATCACTCTTGATGTAAGTTTCGATCCGATGTTGAGAACTCTAAACATTGCAGGCAATAACGTGATTTCTGATTTGCGCACGGAAGGTGATGCTGCATTAGCGCAAGTCGTGGGTGTTTGGGATAATTGGGAATAACCATATCCTTCCCCCCTCTCTTCAATCGACTTATCAAAAGATATAATAATTTTCCGACTCGCATGGTTTTTTTAATAAAGCGATGCGAGTTCGTTTGTATAAATATAAATAAATTATTATATTTGTAATTAAAATTTATAAATAGATAATGAAAAAGACTCTTATTGCGGATGCTGGTTCCACAAAAGTAGCTTGGATTTTGTTATCATCTGAAGGACAGGTGATTGCAAGATTGACTACTCACGGCATTAATGCACTTATGGCTACTCCGCAAGATTTATATAAATTGCTTCGGGGTGTTGCCGAGCAACTTCCAAAAGATTCCATTCCCGAAGAGATATATTATTACGGGGCGGGATGCGCTACTCCAAGCATTTGCAAAAAAATGCATGATGCTTTAAAAACGGTTTGGCAAGAAGCCGACATTTTTGTAGAATCTGATCTTTTGGGCGCATGCCGATCGCTGCTCGGCAACGAAGCCGGTATTGTATGTATTTTGGGTACTGGTTCGAACTCCTGTTACTATAACGGCAGGGAGATTGAGTATAATGTTCCGTCGTTGGGCTTCATTTTAGGCGATGAAGGAAGCGGTGCTTCTTTGGGAAAGCGATTGGTGGCAGATGCGTTTAAGGGTCATTTGCCGAAACCTGTTAGAGATAAATTCATCAGTTATTATGAATTAACTTTGGAGAGTATATTGGATTATACTTATCGCCGACCGGGTGCCAATAGGTTTTTGGCTTCACTTGTGCCCTTTATCAAGGATCATATATGGAATCCATATCTATATTCCTTGGTGCTTGAAGAATTCACCAATTTCATCAAGAGAAATGTGGCGATGTATAGAGGTTCTCATACATTGCCATTGGTATTTACGGGCTCGGTGGCTTATCATTTTTCCGATATTTTGGAAGACGCAGTGAATCGTCAAGGCTTTAAAATTTCACGCATAGAGCAAAAGCCTCTTGATGGTCTTGTTGCCTATCATTCGGGATTAGTAAATAAGAAGTAAGAATTAAGAAATTAAAGATGAAAAGATATTTACGGAATATTGCTTTGCCCTTGACATGGGGATTGCTTAGTTTATTCAATGTTTCATCAGACGCTTTCGCGCAAGATGATTATTGGAAGCAACGTTACAGTCTCTTTGAGAAATTGCCGGTGAATCCGGATGATATAGTATTTTTGGGCAATTCCATAACAGATGGTGGAGAATTTCAAGAATTGTTTAACATGGAAAATGTGTTGAACAGAGGAATTCGCTCAGATAGGATCGAAGGTGTTTTGAAAAGAGTTGACCAAGTCACTTCAGGACATCCTAAAAAAATATTTTTGCTTATCGGCATTAACGATGTCGCTGATAAATACAATACTGTTAACTCCCTTGCAGCCAAATATGAGCGTTTGGTGAAGGCAATACGCGAAAAGAGTCCGGAAACGCAATTGTTTGTGCAAAGTGTGATGCCGATAAACAATGATTTCAAACGTTATAAATCATTATTTGGGAGAGAGACCATTATTCCACCTTTTAATGAAGAAATTAAGAAGATTGCACTTGAAAACGGAGCAGTGTATATAGATTTGTGGCAGGAATTAGCAGATCCTTCCACCGGGAAAATGAAAAGTGAATTCACTTCCGACGGGTTGCATCTCACAGGAGCCGGTTATCGCGCATGGACAGATGCCGTAAGACCTTTTGTTATTGGTTCTTTGAGTGAAGAAATGATTGAAGAGCCTAATGATACAACCGAGACTGAGAGTCAATCATTATTCATTCTCAACAAAAAGGAATAATACATTATAAAAATACTAATCAAGAATAATGAAAAGATATAATATAGCTTTATCGTTTTCTCTCTTACTTTCAGCGGGAGTAATTTATGCGCAGTCTTATGTGAATTCTGAGAATTCCAATGTGGCGTCGATTGACTCAGAGCAAATAATCATAGCTCCTTTATTTGAGTATCCTATTGCCCCTGAAGATCTCCCCGACCTTCAAAGCAAATCGGATTATCTGATGCTTCATTTCTGGGATAAGATGAATTTTGATAATAAGTCAACTGTTGACCAAAATGCTCTTAACGATGCGTTTTTGGTCTACACTACTGCCATTCCATACGCTTCACGCGATGTGGCACTCTCATCTATTAATTCTTTGATAAAGAAATTAAACACCAATCCTACCCTACTGATTCAATTCACTAAGGCTGCGGAAGAGATGCTGTATGGTCCTCGCGCCGTGATTTGGAGCGACGAAATTTATTTTCCGTTTTTGAAAGCAATCACAGATAACAAGAATGTTTCCAAGGCTCGAAAGTCTCGCTATGAAATGCAGTTGAAGACATTGGGAAATAATATGATAGGAAAGAAATTCCCTACCTCGCGCCTGACATTGCGAAACGGTCAACAAAAAGATTATCGTCCGGAAAAGGAATATACCCTTATAGAATTCGGTAATCCGGATTGTGATAATTGCAGATTTGCAAAAACAAAAATTTCAATGGCNTACGACTTAGAGGAACTTGTGGAAGAGGGCAAATTGGAGATACTCTTTATTGTTGCTGACGCAGTGCCGGAGGAGCAATCACAACTTCTGGAGCAATTTAATACATATCCCGCTTATTGGACCCCGGCTATTTGTTATGGAGGGGATGATATTTATGATATTCGCGCCACTCCATCATTTTATATTCTGAATCAAAAGGGTGAGATAGTGGCTAAAAATCTTGAAGTCAGCAATGCTATTGATACGCTGCGGGAGATGATAGGGAACGACAAGAAGAAATCTAAAAAATAAGGTTTTGAGATGAATATAACGGAATTAATTAAAAAGATATATATTCGCACTTCGGGTTATTCCTACACAAATTTGGGAAGNTTATTTTTACGTCTGTTTGTAGGAATCATGTTTATTCAATTCGGAGTCAGGCAGNTCGCTACTTTCAGCNATATTNGNGATGCCTTCCCGAGTGTTATGGGGATGAGTTCTGAAACTTCTCTCATAATAATGATAATCATTGAGACGGTGTGCTCTGTCTTTATAATGTTTGGCTTTATGACCAGATTAATGACTCTCCCACCATTCTTTGCCATGATAGTTGCTGAATATTATCTTCTCCACGACACACTTAAAGAATCGGCATACATGTTGTCATGGCAATCTCAAGGGTATTTGCCAATAATGTTTTTGGGGATATATTTCTTCTTGATTCTTGTGGGTCCGGGGAAAATATCCATTGATTATTTCTTATCTNTTCATTTCATTCATACNGATAATAAGAGNGAAGATGAAGAATTGGAAGAGGTGTGATAAGAAACNCACAATAATTTTAAACCCCATAGCAAGAGATAATAAATGGAAAAGAAAANGATCGCGGTTCTTGTCAGCGGCGGAGTTGATTCATCCGTTGTTGTTGACCTTCTTGCGAAGGAAGGTCATNAACTTCATCTTTATTACATAAGAATCGGGATGGATGAAGATGAGGGTGATTGTTCGGCTGAAGAGGATTTGGAGTTATGCCGGCTTATAGCAAAGAAATATTCATTGCCTTTGACGGAGGTCTCACTACATCAAGAGTATTGGGATCATGTGATGGCTTACACACTTCGCACAGTGGAGAAAGGATTGACTCCTCACCCGGATATAATGTGCAACAAACTTATAAAATTCGGTTTTTTTGAGCAGCGCTGGGGACACGAGTATGATGCCGTAGCAACAGGTCATTATGCCTCAATAGAGGAGATAGATGGCTATAAATTTTTAGCCACTGCTGTGGATCCGGTGAAAGACCAGACTGATTTTTTGGCTCAAATTTCTTATGATCAATTGTCTCATCTGATGTTTCCTTTAGGGAGAATCCCCAAAAAGGATGTCAGGCAAAAGGCTGCGGAAGCCGGATTACCAACCGCTTCGAGGAAAGATTCGCAAGGTATTTGCTTTTTGGGAAAGATAAATTATTCGGATTTTATAGAGCGACATTTGGGCGTGAAAGAAGGTTCGGTAATTGAGATCGAAACGGGCAAAAAAATAGGTACTCACAAAGGATATTGGTTTCATACAATTGGTCAGCGCAAAGGGTTAGGTTTAAGCGGAGGACCATGGTATGTTGTCAAGAAGAATGTCAGAGATAATGTAGTGTATGTTTCTAACGGATATAATACATCAAAACAGTATGGAAGGATTCTGCCGTTAGAAGAGGTAAATTGGATAACGTTAGATCCCTTTGCCGAGGATTGTCCGAAACGATTTGCCACAGGAGGCGATACGCTCGAAATCATGTTTAAGAATCGGCATACTCCGGAGTTTATCAAGGGAAAATTGATAAAAAAAGATTCAGGAAGTTATGTGATAGAATCTGAGGCGGATGTTCAGGGAATTGCTCCCGGACAATATGCAATAATATATTCTTCTGATAAAAGATTGTGTTTGGGTTCCGGTATGATATCTCTCCCCTTCAGTAAAAAGCATAAGCGCAAATCTACAAAAAAAGAAAAAAACAAAGAATCATAATATATGATAAAGAAACGTCATCAATTAAAACTTATAGGTATAACTTATAATCAAATAGAATCGGGAGTATACGCTCTTATTCTTGAAGAGGTCGGTGGCAAACGCCGCATTCCGATTGTGATAGGTTATCCCGAGGCGCAAGCCATAGAGTGTAAGTTGCAGGAAATCCGCACTCCACGTCCTCTTACTCATGATTTGATGAAGGGAATGATGGAGAGTTTCGGATTGATCTTGAGTTGCGTGGATATTTATAAATTACCGTCCGGAGTATTTGCCGCAAATTTGGTGATGGAAGGTCCCGACGGGGAATTACATAAGATTGATTCCCGTTCAAGTGACGCAGTGGCATTGGCTATAAGATGTGATGCTCCGATTTATACCACAGCAGACGTTTTGGAAGAATCAGGTTTTCTTAATCGCGACTCCAAGCCGGCAGACAATGATTCTTCAGCAGACAATGTTTCCTCTCCGGAGGCTTACCGCAAGCCGAGCATTGAATCTTTTGAAAATCTTGAAGAATTTATAAATAAGGAAGATGAGGATGAAGCTTGTACCGAAACGGAATTGCTGGAATTTTTGAATAATTTTACTGATAAAGAGATAGAGCAACAGATTTCCAAATTCGCTGCCGGAGAGAAATATGAAGTGGCTGCACGTCTGAAAGCAATGCTGAATAAGAGGCGCAACGCATCTAAATAATAGTGTTTCGTTATGAAAAATAGAAGAAAAAGAGTTGATGAGATAGTAGATTTGATACGCAATAAGTGTATTTCTTCACAAGAGGAATTGTCGCGATTATTAATGGAGCGAGGACATAAAGTTACTCAAGCCACATTGTCGAGAGACCTGAAAATGCTCCACACAACGAAAGTCCCCACCGATCGGGGAACGTACATGTATGTGTTGCCTGACAGCAATTCCTTGAAAGATAAATTGCTTGCCGCCGGTCAGATTGATATGAACGCCAATTATCAGAGTGGGTTTATTTCCCTTCAGATTTCGGGAAATATTGTGGTGATAAAAACTCGAAATGGCTATGCTCCCGGCTTGGCATACGATATAGATATTTCGAATCACCCGGATGTCTTGGGCACAATTCCGGGTTCCAATACTATCTTTTTAGTGATGCGTGAAGGTCTGTCGAAAGACAGAATTATGGAGATCATGTCGCAATTTGTGCCTCTAAATAAAGGTTATATTCCCCCATATTAATAAAGAGTTGTTATGATTAAAATAGGAATTACCGGTGGCGAAACCAAAATAGCAGGCGAATTGCTGCGCTTGGCTCTAAATCATCCGGATATAGATATTTCCACGGTTTATTCTCCGGCAAATGCCGGTAAAGGGGTCGGCATCGTTCACCATGGATTCATCGGAGAGGAGAAGATTCTTTTTTCATCTAATTTTGATGCTTCAGCACTTGATATAGCTTTCCTTGTTAAGCCTATTTACACTTCGGGTGATTGGGCAAAGTTGATGGCGGACAATCCGGAATTAAAGTTAGTGTTGATGCCGGAGTCTGTAAATTTAGGTGACTCTCTCCCATCAAGGCCGATATATGGTCTCTCCGAGATGAATAGGAAGCCACTTGTCAGGGGCGCTCGCGTAGCGTATTTGCCAAATCCGGCTGCTTCAATGTTATTGGTGGCTTTATATCCACTTGCGCGCCATCTGATGCTTCCCGAATCTATTGAAGTTAACCTATATGTTCCGGAAGATATGATGCGGGAAATAGATTCGGATAATATAGTTAAAGAGGTTATCGAACAACTTCTGATGGTGCAGACAAGTTTCAAAGGCAATCTTATTCTGAAAATCCGGAAAGGGGATTATGAAAGAGGTATGAAGGCTGTAGTGGAANTGTNGGGCAACACTGAGATTNAGGAGATAATGAGAATTTATGATTCNATTTATGATGACCATANTNTCNCTTATATGACTACCATGCCTGNTAAAGAAGAGGAGGNNGAANGCACTGANNAAATNNNCCTTTCATTCNCGCGTCNGTCAAGCGANAAGTTAANNATCGAAGCAGTGGCNGATGCAAGGATGCGTGGAGGTGCTGGCGAAGCTATTCATCTTTTAAACTTATTGTTTAATCTCCATGAGAAGACCGGTCTTCAATTAAAAGCATCTAAATGGTAAAAGAGTATGTCTGTAAATAAAATTATATTATTAGGTTATGTTGGCGGTGACCCGGAAATNAGATATCCCGAGAAGGATTTTGCGGTGGCGAGATTTTCTTTGGCAACATCAGAGACAAAGGGTCAGTCAGGAGTTGAAATTACGGATTGGCATACGTGTGTATTGACGGGTAAAAATGCTTCAATTGCCGAACGTTATATAAAAAAAGGTACCCGACTCTATGTAGAAGGGAAAATGCGGTATCGCGAGTATGAAGACCGATATAAGATCAAGAGAAGAGTGGCTGAAGTTGAGGTTTCCTCTTTTGAAATATTGGGTCTTCCCAATCAAAATAAAACATCGGAATAATATATAATTTTAGATTAAGAGAAAAATGAGAAGATGGCGTATAGAAGACTCTGCAGAAATATATAATATCGGAGGTTGGGGTCTTAAATACTTTTCTATAAATGATAAAGGAAATGTTCAGGTAACGCCGTGTCAAGGGNTTGNACCTATTNATNNGGCTGAGGNTATGGAGGNACTTAGGNTGANAGATGTCTCAGCTCCCCTTCTCCTTCGCTTCCCTGATATATTGGACGACAGAATTAAAAAAATCACGGCTTGTTTTAAGAAAGCTTCTGAAGAATATAGTTTCAATGGCTCAAACTTTGTGGTCTATCCGATTAAGGTGAATCAGATGAGCCAAGTTGTGGAAGAGATTGTCAGCCACGGCAATAAATATAACATCGGTTTGGAAGCGGGTTCCAAGCCGGAACTACATGCAGTATTAGGAGTAAATGCACATGCCAATTCATTGATAATCTGTAATGGTTATAAGGATGAGGATTATATTGAACTGGCTCTGATCGCTCAGAAAATGGGCAAGAGAATCTTCTTGGTTGTGGAAAAACTCAATGAGTTGCAATTAATCCATGATGTAGCAAAACGTTTGAATGTGCGTCCTAATATCGGAATACGCATTAAGATCACCTCTTCCGGGAGTGGTAAATGGGAAGAATCGGGTGGAGATGTCAGCAAATTCGGATTGAATTCAAGTGAACTTCTTTCGGCATTGGAGTTTCTGGAGAAGCATGAAATGAAAGATTGCCTGAAGTTGATTCATTTCCATATCGGGAGTCAGATTACTAAAATACGCCGCATAAAAAATGCGCTAAGAGAGGCAATGCAATTTTATGTTCAACTCTCAAAGATGGGCTTCTCTGTTGAGTTTATAGATATCGGAGGTGGTCTCGGAGTGGATTATGACGGAACTCGTTCCGGTTCGGGCGACAATTCGATGAATTATTCCATACAGGAGTATGTGAATGACTCTGTAGCTTCATTGGTGGATGTGTGTGTAAAGAATGATCTCCCCCATCCGAATATTATCAATGAGAGTGGAAGGTCGCTTACTGCCCACCATTCGGTATTGATTATTGAAGTATTGGAGACAAC
>WFMC01000057.1 GCA_009177205.1 Bacteroidales bacterium | reverse complement strand
TTTTTATTGAAATAAAGACTTTTGCTAAAAATTCCCTATCACAAAATTATGACCGACACTGTAAAGAACTATAAAAATATTGCTGAGACCATTAATCCGGAGGGGGTTGAGAAATTTTTAGCTTCTTCGTGGGTTGACGGAATCGGTCCGGCATACGCTAAGAGATTGACGGACAAATTTGGAATTGACGCAGCGATTGTATTAAAAGAATCTCCGGAGGAAGCGCTTTGCGTTCCCGGACTCGGGCAGGCAAGAGTGGAAAGTGCATCAGAGAGTCTGAATAAACTCAAATGGAGTTTGGAATTACTGATATTCTTATATTCATGTGGCATCAGTGATGTCTATATTTCAAGAATTTTTGGCAAATATCGAAAAAGGACGGAGAATATTATCAGAGAAGATCCATATTCAATGGTAGAGGATGTGTGGCAGTTATCATTCTTCACTGCCGACAAAATCGGAAAGAATTTGGGAATTGCAGAAAATGATTCCCGTAGGTTGCAGGGTGCTTTGGTCACTGCCGTGAAACATTTTGCAGAGCAGGGTCATCTCTTCGCCGATCCTGACCAAGCCTTGGAATACGCATCGCATATCACAGGTGTGGAGAAAGAGATAATAGAAAAAGAGATTCCTAAAATTTGCGAAGCCGGAAGAATTGTAATCAGTCGTGGGGGATTATATCTCCCGGTATTTTATAATGCAGAACGTGAGGGCGCAGACAAATTGATGAGCTTAAAGGTTGAGGATGAATCCGGAGAATCCGATGTGGAGATTCCTAAATATTCAAAAAACGGTCATCCTTATTCGCACCGGCAAAAAGAGGCTATTAAAATGGGAGTCCGGTCGCCTGTCATGGTACTCACAGGGGGTCCAGGTTCCGGAAAGACGACAGTCTTGAGAGGGATGATCGATATTTTTGAAAAGGGAGGGAAGAAAGTCATTTTAGCGGCGCCAACCGGTAGGGCTGCTAAAAGGATGACAGCTTTGACCGGTGTGGAAGCCTCTACAATTCACAGATTGTTGGGCTATCGGCAAGGAGAAGGATATTTTGCCGGTAAGATAGATGCGGATGTCTTAATCATTGATGAGGGTTCAATGATGGAACAGGTTTTGTTTAATCATCTTTTGCAAGCGATTTCCCCTCATACGCGAGTGATTCTGGTGGGTGATGTCGACCAGCTCCCTGCAATAGGAGCGGGTGACGTAATGCGTGAAATGATAGAATCGGGAGTTATCCCGGTGGCGCAACTGGATGAAAATTTCCGTCAGGTGGATGGAAGTCTGATTGCTGCCGGCGCTTCGGCTATTAATAAGGGTATGAAGCCGCAATCGGATTATGAAAGAGATTTTATTATTATTCCGGAGAAATCTATAAAAGATATAAAGCGCAAGATATTGGAGTTAGTAACGGAAGAGTTACCCAAGAGCAGGAATATATCACCCAAAGAGGTCATTATAGTCACTCCTCAGCAAATTGGACCTTTGGGGGCAAAACAATTAAATTTAGACTTGCAGGAAGCGATAAATCCCGACGGACCTTTCATAAAAAGAGGTGAAAGAATCATGAGGTTGGGAGATCCTGTGATGCAAACAGCTAATTCGCGTGAAAGAGGGGTATATAACGGTGAGATGGGTGAGATAACTGCAGTTAATGAAGAGGAGCAATCAATTGAGGTAACATTTTCTGATGGAAGAAAAACAATCTATAAGGGTCCGGAGTTAAGTGAACTGGTGTTGGCATACGCCACGACCGTCCATAAACTTCAAGGCTCTGAGGTTAAGAATATGATATTCCCCGTCACGATGACTCATAAACCGATGCTCTACAGGAATTTGCTCTATACGGCAGTGAGTCGGGCTATTGATTTGTGTATCCTGGTGGGTGNGGNAGAAGCGTTGGAGTATGCCATTGGTAACAATCCGGATTCCACCAGAAATTCCNATTTCTCNGAGCGTCTCAAAGGGAATCTCCGGAGTGCTGANAATTAAGTAAGTTCTGCGACATCTGAAAAATTGTTTGAAATTTGGGTATTCGGAATTTTATAAATACCTTTGTGAGGTAATTATAACTCTATATTTATGAAATTATTAAATTCTGATTTAATTAACCCGAAAGGGATTAGAATTAACGCACTCATCAGTTTAATTTCCATTTTTTGGTTGATTCCACTTTCCGCTAATGCCGACCAGTTTTTCGGATTTGGCGAACCGGCTACCAACTATGGTCCGTCAAACGGTCCGATTACATTTTATAATGATGGTGCCTCAGGACTTGGGGTCGAGCAAATTTTCGGTGCCGACGAGTGTAAGATAATTAAGGAAATTACACTGGAGGGTATAATTATAGATAATAAGAATAATAAGCTGAAAACCACGGCTCTTTCGCAAGTTGAACCAAANTTNCCTGTTCCATACAAATTGCTTGGTTATANTANCGCGCCTGTCCCNTTTAAAGGTTATGGCANTTATAATGGAGTGTTGATAGTAAAACTTAAGCCGAACCCCTTAAGAGAAGATGGCAAGTGGGATATTTCCGGGATTAAGGTTAATGCCATTAATCTCATGCAAATTGAAGACCCTAAATTAAATATTTCCGGAGAAGATTTCTCTCTTCCGGTGGCTATGGAATATAAGATGTTGGAGAAAGAGTTTGCCGAAGGAGATTTGATCGACAGTTTCACATTAAGCGTTTCTACAGGCTGTCCGGTGGCATTTCGCGAAATACGCATGGAATTGCGTGAGCCGACATCATTTCCGGAAGATTCAGAATTAAAAGATGGTTTGCCTGCATCAGCCGACAACAGATATACTCTTCCGGCACTTAGCATCGGTGGAGTGAGTCTGACTGAGAATTCTCAATGCCTGATATATAAACTCCCTGATGTGGAAGAGATTGCATCCGCCAATTTTGACGCCGCTCAAAATAATTTTTCTGTTGAGATTCCCGAAGCGGGGGAGTATGGGGTAGCTTATAAATTAAACAGCAGTTTCTATGGATTGCAGCCTCAATATGAGGTCTCTCCGTCTACTCTTATACCTCTGACAATCAGGAAGGATATAAGTTCTATTGTCAATATTTCTTCTTCCGGAAAGAATGATAATGTCCGGGCTGTGATTACAGGGAATTGCCCCGGAGTCAAATATTATCAGATAGCCGGCTCATTAATTGAGTATAAAGATGTAGCTTCCGGCACAATTATGATTGCAAAACTTCCGGATGGAGAAGTTCTTAAATTTGTGAAGCCATAGAGGTGAAGAATGAAAATATTTTTCGGGCTGCCACGTTAATAGTTCAAGCGTTGCAGCTCGTTTTTTACATTATGAATTGAACTTTTGAATGTTGTTATGAAAAACAGAATATTAAAATTTTTGAATGATTTGAGAAATAATAATAATCGCGAAT
>WFMC01000115.1 GCA_009177205.1 Bacteroidales bacterium | reverse complement strand
ATGTTAGTAATTGGCATCGCCGGGGGCACCGGTTCGGGAAAAACAACAGTAGTAAGAAAAATTATTGAATCCCTTCCTAAAGATGAAGTGGCAGTAATCCCCCAGGATTGTTATTACAATGACAATCATCATATTCCGTTGGAAGTCAGACTGAAAATGAATTATGATGAGCCGGCGGCAATCGAATGGAGTCTTCTTGCCGATCAACTTCAAGAACTAAAAGACGGGAAGGCGATAGAGATGCCGACTTACGATTTCATTACTTGCTCCCGACTTAAAGAGACTATCCATATTGAGCCGCGGGAAGTGGTGGTGATAGAAGGTATTCTCGTGCTTACCGACAAAAGACTGAGAGATATGATGGATGTCAAAGTATACGTTGATGCCGATCCCGACGACCGCTTAATCCGTGTTATTTCGCGTGATGTGATAGAAAGGGGAAGAACAGCACAAATGGTGATTGACCGGTATCAGGCTGTATTAAAGCCAATGCATGAACTTCATATAGAGCCTTCAAAAAGATATGCCGACCTCATTATCCCGCAAGGTGGACACAACAGAGTGGCCATTAAATTATTAACCGATTATATTCGTTCTCTCCTCCCGTCATCTAAAAAATAATGCTGAATTTTTTTAAAAAGAAAAAAATAGAAAAAGGGGAGACTTCTACCGATGAAATTTTGGAATATGTGAATAAAGAGGATTCTCTTGCTTCAAATTCCGAACCTGATTTAAGAGATGAGATAACCATTTCTGCATCAACTGATGAATCGGGTGAAGAGAATGTCGAAATTATGGTTGAACCCAAAGCGGGCGTTCTGAGAACTGAAAATCTCGTGAAGCGCTATGGGAAACGCACGGTTGCCAATCATGTCAGCATTGAAGTAGAACAGGGAGAGATAGTAGGTCTGTTAGGTCCGAATGGAGCCGGTAAAACCACCACTTTCTACATGACCACCGGTTTGATCACTCCTAATGAAGGAAAGATNTNTCTGGATAATAAAGATATAACGTCACTTCCCGTCTATAANCGTGCTNAACTCNGNANAGGGTATNTGGCTCAGGANGCATCAGTTTTCAGAAAATTATCTGTTGAAGATAATATTCGCGCTGTGCTTGAAATGACAGATATGACAAAAGGGGAGCAAAAGGATAAACTTGAATCACTTATAGAGGAATTCAGTTTGCAGACTGTAAGAAAGAATTATGGCGACAGGTTATCCGGCGGAGAACGCAGAAGAACCGAAATAGCTCGCTGCCTGGCTATCAACCCTAAGTTTATAATGCTTGNCGAACCTTTTGCAGGAGTTGACCCTATAGCCGTGGAGGAGATTCAATCTGTGGTTTATAAATTAANAGATAAAAATATAGGTATCCNCATTACAGACCATAACGCCNCGGAGACATTATCAATTACCGACCGGGCTTATCTTCTTTTTGAAGGGAAGATATTATTTCAAGGTACTTCGGAGGAACTTGCGGAAAATCCAATTGTAAGAGAGAAATACTTGGGTCGCAATTTTATGTTCCGACGCAAGAAATTTAATTGATTCAGCTCCTCTTAATAGTTCATTCTTCTTTAGATTATGGATACTCCCAATAAATCCAATAATTATAATAAATTACTGAAATCTTTGCTAATTATAGCGGTATGCTTCTTTTGNTTCTTAATCATATCNGNTATATTNGCGCAATTGCTGNTGCGTTGGATGNCGACAGCANGTAGGGNNTTATATCTTGCTCAATCTGCAGTGCAGAACNTTGTGGCTTTTTGTGGAATAGCAATATTGAGCGCATGCCTTATTACGCACTCACCATGGAGTTTATTAGGCATAAATGAGAAAGTATCATGGCGACCATTCTTAGGCTTAATAATTGTTTTTATTATTGGGATGCCGGCAATGAATCAACTCATATACTATAATTCTCAATTGAGTCTTCCCGAAAGTTTCCGAAGTATTGAGAATGCTATGCGAGAGATGGAGGAGATGAGTCAACAGATTACTCAGGTGATTTTAAACAGCAACTTGAGTTCCAGATAGGCATATCGATGCTATAGGGTTTGATTACCGAGCCGCCGGACACGGGGCTTATGAATATAATACCCTCGTCAATCGGGTCGACGACGGTCGGAGTGTCGGGAACTACGGGTTCCTGATTTCCGACGTCGGGAGCTTCAGTAT
>WFMC01000179.1 GCA_009177205.1 Bacteroidales bacterium | reverse complement strand
TCCAAGGTAGGCACATGGACCCACGGCGCCACATGGAATATGGCTCGTCGTGGGGCTGTGCCGACACTGTGTGACCATAGTCTTCAGGGATTTCGGGTATTTCAGTGGCAAGTGCCAACCTACTTCTGTAAATAGCCGGGCAAGTCTTCGTTTCAAGTAAATTTCCGTCTTAGGCTGGTGTCCGATGCAAACTCGATTTCATAGACAGTCATTTACGCTAAAGCCATTGAAGAGCAGCCGCAGGCAAACCTTGATGTCTTTGTGAGTATGCGTTGTTAAAGTGTTTACTATGCACATCTCCCAAAGAATTAGCTGAATCTTACTCGGGGTCTGCGGCACGGAGTAAGTCAGTTATCATTGGATTGCTTAAGACAAGTTAATTACAAAAACTTACTATCAAACTCTATTAAAATCTTGTAGACGTTTCAATTATAGATTCAAATAAATGGACACCAAGAAGTCTTTGGAATTCTGATTTTTTAATAGGTTTTGTAAATTTGATATAATTATCACCTATCATTGATACTAATGGACTCGTCGAAAGGGTCTTAATAATTTCAATTAATGTTTTTTCATTGATAGCAAGAGTTGCCCAAATATATCTATCTGTACTTTCAGTACATTCATCATTGCCTGGATCCATTGAAGAATGAGAAATAATCTCATATGTATGTTCATATAAGTTCTCATGGTAATGGAAGTGAATTAGTCTTGCATCAAAGCTAATATCCATTCTCAAGCATGAAATACATGAATCAGTAGTATTGTTTCCTCGTACTTCATGCCATGCATATGGTTGCTTCCCCATATAAGATGTACTGACTCCATTGATGAAATCATCCAAATATGAAGGATTAAGAAATTGACCATAAGTATCTTTGAGACCAATTATTTGACCTACTTTAGGTACTTTGACTATTTTGAACTTTTTCCCAACGTCTGATATGTCATAACTCCTTTTTTTGATTGTTGCATCATTCAAAATCGAAATGAAGTCGATGGATAATTGACACTTTCTATAATATGGAGATTTATGTCTGGAACCTCCTCTGATGCTTATGACGTCACATTTTATCTGTTCTGATTCATTATGTAGATTGACTAGGAACTGAAATCTGGGATAGCTTATTATTGTACCACTAAATTCAGATAATAATTTATCAATTTTTTCATGGCTCAGAATCTCTTTTCTTTCTATGAACTCCCTACCTCCATGTATACGACCACCAACAGTAAGCCTATTATTGTTTAACTCCATAGATTCAAGATCCCTTGGTATAATCTTTACGTAGCTGTAAGATTCTCCGGCTTCATCTTTTGATTGTATTATGCACTCCAAAGATGAAGCTTTTAGGTAATACATATTATTACTAAGCAGTTCGTATGTCGAAGTTTGTCTTCCAACCATAGTTATTTATTTTCCACAAATTTAATATTTCTTTGCCAAATTTACTAAAGCCTCTTCACCTCAATTATAATGGTGTGATATATTATTCACAAGAGTCTTCTTAATATAGGCTATTAACTAATTATATTAACAAGTTGTGAAATAAAATAGATAAGATTCTTAGGAAAAGAAACTAATATTTCCGAAGAGACGGTTTTGTGAGGGAGGGAGCAAAATTGCCCCGACCATAGGAGGTCGAGGCGTAGGTAGATTGGGGATTCAGAATGTCATTACGATGCAGTCCACAACCTCAGATGCAAGTCCGAAGGCTGGGAAATGTGAGAAATATGGGTGGGTACTTCCTTCGTCTTCGGAAGCAGTGGTGATGGTCTGCACCTTGTTGTCGGCATACCACTTGTCAATCATCGCAAGGTCTTCGTCTGTCAGTCCTGTGCTATCTCCGTTAATGAGGTAGCATAAAGCCCACGTTGGGATTGGTTCGGTCATAAATTCCATAATCTGTTTTTTTAGTTGTGATAGCCTAAAATTGAGCCCAAGTAGAGTTTATCCCCTTTCTTTAGTTCGCTCACCATATCCATAAGGTCAGCGGAACATTCAGCAGTTCCGCCACCTCCGTAAAAATCCGTTACGAAAAGAGCCGATGTGCCAAGAGGATTGACGATAGCCTTTTTCAGTTCTCCGATTGGACCGTTATATTTCATAACGTTGGCAGGTTTCAGTTGTGCAGTGAGAGCCTTGATTTTGTCAAAGTGGGACTTTCTCCACATATTGAAACCTCCGTTGTAGGAAAGAGTATTTTCATCGGAGAGTGTGAACATACCTTTCGGCAGGATATGTTCTACCAAACACTTGATGTCAAACTTGCGNCGGTCCTCGTCGTTCTCGTTGACGTATGAGATTGATGCCATTTCTCCNGCAATNATGTTGTCGATNCGCAAAAGGTCTCGTTCTGNAATCGGTTCGGTNCTGATTTGATAGATAGTGCNGTGCATAGTTCTNTGTNTTTTNNGATGTNATTANAATGGGAGTNTTACAAGTATATCCTTNAANGGNATANTGTTGATNTTCANATACTCGNATGTCCTACGCCAGTTGGGTTTCTCCAGTGCGAGCCGGAAAGCCTCAACAAAAAAGCCTTTTAGGTTTGATGAGCAGCCGATAAGTGCGAAGTTCTTGCCGTTCTTGGTAATATGGGCATAATCGGGTGGTATACCGACTGACGACCGGCAAAGGAGGTCTCTGTTCCATAAAAGGGTAAGTTCATAGACGTTACCCTCTATGGCGATTTTCTCTTTTCTGTCTTTCAGTTTCATATTGGTGAAGTTTGATTGTTTTCCCTTTTGTGAAGCTCGATTGAGCTTCTCCGGCAGGGATGGTTGTTTTTCGTGCAGATTCACCACTGCGGCCATAAGGGAGAATAAGGCAAGTGTGCAGTCTGAGGGTGAAGCCGGAATACCCAATTTTTAGGATAAAAATTGTGGAAGGCTGCCGGCAAG
>WFMC01000027.1 GCA_009177205.1 Bacteroidales bacterium | reverse complement strand
CATTTATGGTTTCCATGCTTGTCCCGGTAATGTATAATAATTTAGTTATTGGCAATGTTGGGTTAGTCTCTAAGTAATCATATTTTAATATAATGCATTATGTTCAAGGCATTATTCATGATATTGCACAGGAAAGAACCAGTTTTATTAATATAAAAGTAAAAGGCTTTAAAGATTCTGAAAAGAATTCCCTTCTTCATATAGGAACAGGATTTTCGGGAGGAGTTGATAGTTTCTCTACTTTAAAAGATAATTTCTTCGATACTGAAGATCCTGATTATAAAGTAGACACTCTTTTCTTCTTTCATATAGGTCAATATGGAAAGGTGGATAATCCCAAAACATGGGAAAGAGCTGAAAACCGATTCAGTATCACAAAGAAATTTGCTGAAGAAGTAGGTCTAAATGCGATAATGCTAAATACAAATTTATTTGATTTCCTTAAACCTGAATGGGAATATCAGGTGGGAGTTTTATGTAGAATATCATCTATCTTGATTTTTCAGAAAGCTTTAAAGAGATATTATATTTCCAATGCTTACACATACGGAGAGATGATAGATTTAGCACATGATCGTGTTTTCCTTGAAGAGTTTTCAGATCCTTATATAATGCCGTTACTTTCACCCAAGGGACTTGAAATTGTATGCGATGGTGCTCAGTATAAACGTTCTACTAAAACAGAACGGATTACGTCAATTCCATTAACTCGTAAGTTTCTTAATGTATGTGTAAATTTTGATGATTCACACTTGGAAGCTAAAAATTGCAGCCTGTGTTCCAAATGTATGAGAACCATGATGGCTTTAGAATCAATCGGGAAATTAGAAGATTATAAAGATGTTTTTGACTTAAATAAATATAGAAAGCATCATTGGAATTATAAAAAACGTCAGTTGTATTTATATAATTCAGATGGATTTGCAAGAGATAATATAGATTTTGCTCGGTTAAAAGATTTAAAACTTCCGAATGCATCTTTCTCTCGATTATATTTTTCATTAAGGAAAAATTGTGGAAAGGTATTAAGGACTTTGTTAAAACCTATTAGAAGCTAATGAAATGGTGCATTTAAAATCGAAGATACTAAATTTGTTGTCTACTTTATTGCATGGGAAACCAAAACCGGTCTATGCACAGGTGAGTTATTTGGAATCTGAAAAGCTTTTGCAAGGTCAAAAAATCATTATTACCGGAGGAGGTAGAGGCTTGGGGTACGCTATGGCTAAGAAATTTTTAGCCGAGGGGGCTGAGATTCTGATTTCCGGAAGAAATGAAGCAACTTTAAAACAGGTTTCAGAAGAATTGGGTTGCAGTTATTTAAAGTTTGATGTTTCAGATACACATAATGCCGGACAATTCATTAAAGAAGCAGATGAAAAGTTAGGAGGAGTAAATGTTTTGGTAAATAATGCAGGAATATCTCTCCACGAAAACACCTTCTTTGAGGTAACACCTGAAACATTCCAAAAGCAAATAGCCACAAACTTGGAAGGTCCATTCTTCTTAACTCAATCTTTTATCAAATTAATGCTCGAAAAGAAGCAGGCGGCAGAGGTGCTGTTTGTATCTTCCGAAACAGGAGATACGGTTGATTTCCGTCCTTACGGTTTTACAAAAGGCGCAATCAACAGTATGGTAAAAGGATTGGCATATCTTTTTAAGAATAAACATATCCGGATAAACGCAATTGCTCCCGGAGTTACGGCTTCGGATATGACCGGTGTTGACAAAGACGGAAATCTATATGCAGGGGGCTATGGTGAGGGGAGATATTATTTGCCGGAGGAGGTTGCCCAAGTAGCAACCCTGATTCTCTCGGATGCAATGGGAATTGTATCGGGTCAGATAATTACTTGCAATAATGCACAGACGGTAAATGCCCGTTGGAAAAATTAAGAATTAAGAATGGGCGTGCGCATAGCGTATGCAATAGTGTAGGCACGTATCANCGTANCCGGTGCGTGTATTNAAAAGANAAANNTGGCGNAANANTATTANNCAGCAGANAGAAATGTNCAGANATTGATTGACTTGTTGAAGCAACATGGCATAAAGCGAGTTATTGCATCTCCGGGCACAACTAATATGACTTTCATCGGGAGTATCCAACAAGATCCTTATTTTCAGATATGGTCGTGCGTTGATGAAAGGAGTGCGGCATATATGGCAGTCGGAATGGCTGCCGAAACCGGAGAGCCGGTTGTAATTAGTTGTACGGGCGCTACAGCCTCACGCAACTACATGCCGGGTCTTACGGAAGCGTATTATAGAAAACTTCCGGTATTGGCTATTACCTCTCACCGAGGACATCAACATATCGGTCACTTGCACGATCAGCAGATCGACCGCCGGATAATTCCAAACGNTGTNGCTGTCTGTAGNGTANCCTNGCCAANGGCAAAANCCTCNCAGGAAGCACGTTATTGTGAAATAGAAGCCAATAAAGCAATCTTAGCATTAAAACGACATGGGGGAGGACCGGTACACATAAATATGTACACGGAGTATAATCCTGATTTCAGTATTAAGGAACTTCCGAAAGCGCACGCAATATATCGTTATACTCAAAACGACGAACTGCCTGAATTGCCTGAAGGGAAAAGAATAGGTGTTTATTTGGGTTCTCATAATAATTTCACAAAAAAGGAAACGGAGGCGATTGATAGATTTTGCGCAACGAATAATGCCGTAGTCTTCTGCGATCCGACAGGGGGATATATTGGTAAGTATAAAGTTCCGTTCCATCTTGTAAACGGACAGGTTGAATATTCATCTCCGTTCAATAAACTTGACTTGGCAATTCATATAGGTGAGATTTCAGGCACATACCGGGTGCAAGCCAAGGAGGTTTGGAGAGTAAGCGAAGACGGAGAATTAAGAGATACATTCGGCAAATTGACCAATGTTTTCGAAATGCCGGAAAGTGTATTTTTCAATTATTATTCAGACGAAAAAGGGAATCATACTGAATACCTGGAAGAATGTAGACAAGAATATTCGATGGTATTGAATAAGATGCCTGAACTCCCTTTTGGAATTGCATGGGTCGCTCAAACACTTCTGCCCGAAATACCTCAGAATAGCGATGTGCATTTAGGAATATACAATTCCCTGCGCTCATTCTCATTCTTTGATTGGAATGATAATGTATTGGGAAAATGTAATGTAGGAGGATTCGGTATAGACGGGCCGATGTCAACAATGATAGGAGCCTCATTGGCAAAACCCGATAAATTGTTCTTTTGCATATTGGGAGACTTGGCATTCTTCTATGATATGAACTCACTTGGCAATCGCCATGTGGGTAATAATGTTCGCATACTGGTCAATAATAATTGTAAAGGGGCGGAATTCAGATTGTTTGGACACCCCTGTTATCAATTTGGTGAAGAAGCTGATAAATATTTGGCGGCAGCCGGGCACTTTGGTCAAAAATCCCCCACATTGGTGAAGGGATATGTAGAATCATTGGGATATAAGTATTTCAGTGCTTCCAACAAAGAGGAATTCCTAAAACACCTTGATGAGTTTACAAATCCCGAGATTACTGATAAGCCGATGGTTTTTGAAATCTTCACAGACTCCGATACAGAGAGTGATGCGCTTGAGAGGATACTGAAAGCCCATTCCGTACAGTCCAGGAAATTGGTGAAGAATCTAAAAAATGTTGCAGGTCAGGTGTTGGGAGAAAAAGGTATCTCCACTATTAAAAACATAATCCGAAAATAAACTTTTCAAGAATTAAGAATTAAAAATCAAAAATGAGCGTGCGCATAGCTTATGCAATAGTGTAGGCTCGTATCGGTGTAGACGGTGCGTGTAGTATAAAATAAAACAGACCACCTAATCCCCGGCGCGTAGCGTATCGCACCTTACATTCTTGAATCAAAATAAATAATGAAAATCGGTATAATTACATTGTGGGATTCCTCAGATAATTATGGTCAGCAGATGCAATGCTATGCGTTGCAGAGGTATTTGAGAGATCTCGGTCATCATCCATTCTTAATCAGATATAAAGAGGATGAGATAAAAGCGGGCTTTAAAATACAAAAGATATTGACATATCTTATAAAGCTGCCGACATATATCCGCTTTGTGTTGAATCAAAGAACGGAGAAAAAATACCGGGCAATAGAGCAAGCCCAGGACAGGAAGTTTGCTGAATTCCGATCTCAAAATTTATCAATGAGTGAGAACGAATATTCTCAAACATCACTTATGGAGAATCCTCCGGAAGCGGATGCTTATATTTGCGGAAGCGACCAGATATGGGGCAGGGAGAATGTATTTTATCTTTCGTTTGCTCCGGACATTAAACCCAAAATCGCTTACGCGCCATCATTGGGCAAAGGATATCTTATTTTTCATCGCTTTTCCGGCCAAGTATTTCATAAACAGTGTCGACAATCTT
>WFMC01000101.1 GCA_009177205.1 Bacteroidales bacterium | reverse complement strand
TTTGCGGCAAACCGCCTGTCGGCTGCCGCTCCTATCAAGTCAGGATATTCATTTCGCATTTTTTCTTCTATGCGCCTTGTCACTTCCAATACTATCAGACGGCGCTTGTCGAATGTGTGGAGTATGCTTTTGGGATTCTTCCTATAATAATATATAGGTGATGATGAGAGCACATATTTTCTGCATCTCAATCCTAACTGATAAAATATATTCAGGTCTTCATAAAGTTCACCTTCTTTGAATGTCAAGCCTTCAAAGAGTCTTCTATTTATAAGTTTCCAGCAACATGAATTGTCAACGCCAAAATTTATGAATCCTTTTATCAGCTTTTTTTCTTGATAGAGACTTTTTTTCACTGCCTCTTTTCCACTCATTATCTTTATTACCGGCTCTTTTCCCGCTTTTTTTATCTTATATAATTTTTTAGTTAAATCTTCTTTTGACAAAAATTTAAAGTAGCTCCCCTGCGTGATATCCCCTCCATATTTTAAAGATAGATTCCATAAATAACTTACAGCATTTTCAGCCACTACATCATCCGAGTCTATAAACATTATCCAGTCAGACTGAGCATGTTGCAACCCTATATTTCGCATTGCCGCCACTCCGGCATTCTTCTCTTCAAAATATTGTATTCTCAAATCCAAACGGGAATATTTTTCACAAATTTTGCCCGTATTATCCGAGCTACCATCATTTACTATTATCAGTTCCCAAAGGGTGAAAGTTTGCGCTATTACGGATTTTATGCATTCTTCTATATATTTTTCTACATTATAACAAGGCATAATAATGGATACTAACGNTTTTNAAGCTTTTNTTTNTATGCNTTTATTTTCTTTATCCATTANTAATTTAGNTATNTGCTTTTNAATTCTTAGNATTTAATATTATATATANTTGCCATAAAGCAATGCCGGTGGATACTGCCACATTGAGCGAGTGTTTGATGCCATGCATGGGAATTTCCAATACATTATCAGCCAAGTCTACTATCTTCTGATTTACTCCATCCACTTCATTGCCCACAACGAGCATATATTNTTCATTTTTTTCTATTTGAGGATTAAACTCTTGAAGAGGTATGCTGTTATGGGTCTGNTCGAGAANCANTNTTTTCACACCTTCTTTTTTTAGTTTTATTACCTCTTCAAGGGCATCTTCCACATATCTCCATTTGACGCTATCTTCTGCGCCGAGAGCAGTTTTGGATATTTCTTGACTTGGAGGAACGGCAGATATTCCAGCCATTATCATTTCTTCAATGAGCAGAGCATCTGATGTGCGCAGAATAGCTCCTATATTTTGGGCAGACCTTACATTATCCGCCATTATCAGTAAAGGGAGTTTTTTTATTTGCCTATATTCCTCATCCGAGATGCGAGTAAGCTCCAAGATGGATTTTTTCTTTCTTTCCAAGCCTTAAAATATATTTAAGATAATTCCAACATTCTTTTTATGGGGCGAAGTGCTTTTTCTGCCAATTTCTTATCCACTACAATTTCGGGAGTTTCATTGAGAAGGGCATCATAAACTTTCTGAAGTGTGTTCATCTTCATATAGTCGCATTCATTGCATTGACATTCTGCATCCTCAGCCGGAGCCGGCAAGAATGTTTTTTCAGGGCATTTGCGCTGCATTTCAAAAAGAATGCCACTTTCAGTCACCACAATATATTCTTTTGCTTCATCTTGAGATGCAAATTCGAGCAACGCGGCTGTGCTACCAACTTTATCGGCTATAAGCTGCAGCGGCTTCTTACATTCCGGATGCACGAGTATTTTTGCTCCGGAATGCGCTTTTTTCATCTCCAATATTTTTTCAAGAGAAAACCTTTCGTGCACGTGGCATGCACCGTGCCAAAGCAACATATTTCTGCCAGTTATCCTATTTATATATTCGCCCAAATTTTGGTCGGGACCGAATATTATTTTTTCATCCTCNGGGAGTGAGTCAATTATTTTGCGNGCGTTGNCGGAAGTTANNACAATATNGGTGTGCNCCTTTNCNGCAGCAGAGGTATTGACGTAACTCNCTACGGTATGGTCGGGGTGGCGCTCAACGAAGGATGCAAATTCTNCGGGATTGCAACTGNCGGCAAGCGNGCAACCGGCAGCTGCATCGGNAATTATAACCTTCTTGTCGGGACACAATATTTTTGCCGTTTCGCCCATGAAATGCACTCCGCACATNAATATAATATCCGCATCAGTTTTTGCGGCTTGGCGGGCGAGCGCAAGGGAGTCGCCTATAAAATCCGCTATTTCCTGAATTTCATCGCGCTGATAATAATGCGCCATTATAAGAGCATTCTTTTCTTTTTTGAGAGAAAGTATCCGCTTTTTAAGTTCTTCGGTAGATAAAGAGGATTTTTCTTTAAGTTCGGTGGCGCTCATTTTTATTATGATTATATATTGATTTTATAAATAAATTAAAATATAAATTAAACAATAATAATAACTNCTGTCAATAACTATCAATAACTTTTTAATTAAAAATTTGNATANTTGANTTATTNATGNTTAATNATATATTTTATACATATTATTGACATGGCGCATTATTCATTATCATAAACTTGCAAAGTTTATTGACAATGGTTGTCTGATGGCAAAGTTAATAAAAAATACTCTAAATGCGGGAAAATGTTGATTAAAACTGCGCCTGCTGTTGTTGATATAATTTTATAAATTTTTAGGAGGACCCGAGTGTAGTTAAATTTTATTGGTTATAAATGACAGGGTGTAAAATTTTTTAATTTATTGATAAAAAATGGAGGATAGTTTTTGAAAAATTTTCTACATACTTATACTACTCGTTTTTATATGTTTTCTACAGGTTATTGACAGGTATTCCCCGGCATAAGCGCAGCGTGCCTCGTGTGTGCGATACGCTACGCGCACCGTATGTTTTGGGATAGGATTGGCTACGGAATACACGCACCGGATATTCCGCTACGCTGAATACCCGATACATGCCTAATATATTCGACGCGCTATGCGCGCCGGCATGATAAAGGATTGATTCTGTAAATGCTCCGTGGCTATGCCTGGCGCGCGTAGCGTGCCACATAGAGTAGGCACGTACCGGCTATGCCGGTGCGTGTATTCCGAGCACGCCACCAAACACACAAGCAAGTATTATCATT
>WFMC01000144.1 GCA_009177205.1 Bacteroidales bacterium | reverse complement strand
TTCAAAAAACAAAATTAATCAAAATTCATTAACTAGGCAAATTCAGTTTTTTGTTTCAAGAATTTTTTAAAGGGATACGCATTCATCAATTAATTGAGCCGCTTCAATAAAATTAGTCTTTTTAGCCGCACTGATCATTTCTCTGTTGACTTCCTCCATACGCCTCTTTATGTCCGATAAACTCATATATTCGGTTATGGGGTCCGCAACAAATTTGTCGGCGATATCAGGTTCCAGATATGGACGCGGTGAGAAATTATGCGATTGCGAGGTCGGTAATTTTTTGACAGTTTTATTGTTGGGTCGTGTGTTTTTATTCCCTTCCTCCTTACCCTCATATAGATCAATCAGGTCTGCACCTATTGATTTCTTAATGATAGGAGTGGGAGAGATTCCGTGTTCCTCGTTATACTTAATCTGTTTGGCGCGTCGCCTGTCGGTCTCGTCAATTGTGAGTTGCATACTGTCAGTGATTTTATCGGCATACATAATCACCTTGCCGTTAACATTACGCGCTGCGCGCCCTGCAGTCTGAGTCAGGGAGCGGTGATTTCTCAAGAATCCCTCTTTGTCAGCATCCAGTATAGCCACCAGACTGACTTGCGGNNGGTCGAGACCCTCACGTAAAANATTCACTCCTACCAAAACATCATAAACTCCGCTTCTGAGNTCCTCAANTATCTTGATTCGGTCGAGTGTNTCTACATCACTATGAATATATGCACTGCTTACACCCCATTTCTGCAGATGAGCATCGAGTTCTTCCGCCATGCGTTTTGTCAACGTCGTTACGAGCGTCCTTTCTCCCGCTTCAATACGCGCCTGAATCTCATCCATTAAATCATCAATCTGATTCATTGTCGGTCTGACCTCAATTTCCGGGTCAAGAAGACCTGTCGGTCTGATAACCTGTTCGGTTACGATACCCTCTGATTGTTGCAGTTCATAATCACCCGGTGTTGCACTAACATAAATGGTTTGATTGGTCAATTTTTCAAATTCGTCAAATTTAAGTGGACGGTTATCTATTGCCGCAGGCAGACGGAATCCATATTCCACGAGATTCATTTTTCTTGATAAATCTCCTCCGTTCATTCCCCTGAGTTGGGGCAGGGTCACATGGCTTTCATCAATTATCGTCAGATAATCTTTCGGGAAATAATCAAGCAGGCAGAAAGGTCTCGCACCCGNCGGCCTGCCGTCGAAATAGCGCGAATAGTTTTCAATTCCGCTGCAATGACCCAATTCCTTTATCATCTCCAAATCATAAGTCACTCTTTCCTTAAGTCTTTCCGCCTCTAAAAGTTTTCCTTCATTTCTAAAAAATTCCACCTGCTTGCCGAGGTCTAGTGTGATTTGGTCGATTGCGGATGCTGTGCGTTCTTTTGAAGCCACAAAAATATTAGCGGGATATATATTGAAACCCTCGAGATTGGAAAGAACTGCTCCCGACTCGGGGTCAACGGTCTGAATCTTTTCAATCTCATCTCCCCAGAATACAACACGCAACTGTATATCTTCAAATGACAGGCGGATGTCAACGGTGTCCCCTTTAACGCGAAACTCGCCGCTCTTTAATTCCATTTCGGTGCGTGAATAGAGGGAATCCACCAATTTACGTAAAAAAGCATTTCGGCTTATCCTCATGCCGAGACTGATTTTCACAACGCTTTGTGAAAAATCATCCGGATTTCCCATGCCGTAAATGCAGCTCACACTTGACACCACCACTATATCTCTTCTGCCGGAAAGGAGTGAAGCAACGGTAGAAAGGCGCAATTTTTCGATCTGATCATTAATCATCAAATCTTTCTCTATATACTTATCGCTTGAAGGAATGTAGGCTTCCGGCTGATAATAGTCATAATAACTGACAAAGTATTGCACGGAATTATCCGGAAAGAAATTTTTCATCTCTCCGTATAATTGAGCGGCAAGTGTTTTGTTATGAGAAAGAATCAGAGTGGGGCGCTTGACTTGCTGAATGACATTAGCCATAGTGAAGGTCTTCCCGGAGCCTGTGACTCCCAGCAAAGTCTGATAGGGGCTTCCCGCCTTGACACCTTCCACTAATTCGGCTATTGCTTCCGGTTGGTCGCCTGTGGGTAAATATTCTGATGTAAGTTGAAAATCCATTGCAAAAACAGTAATTTAGCAAAGATAACTAAAAAACTTGAATTTTGCTAAATAAGTTATGTTATGCTATGCTACTTTGCCGGTTTCTATTTCGGATTTAAGGAACTGGAAGATATAGACTGCGCCCTGATAGTAGAGTCCACATTCGGGATCGTTGAGCTTGGCGAAGGTGGTAGATGAATAAAGTTCGTCAAGAGCGCGATGTATGTCCCAACCATATTCTGCCATAAGCATTTCAGCGAGTTCTGTCGCAAGGCATTCTATTTGAAATTGTATGTCTTGTGTCATAATTCGATGCGTTTTAAGAATTTTACAGCTTTTGGAGTGCCGAAGAAGTATTGTATAGCATGATCGCCCTTAAATATCAGTTCTTCAACCAATGCAGTTGCCGACAAATAGCCCATTATGTAACGGCGAATCTGAACGCCTACCGTATCATCAGCAATAGGTCCTATAACAATATCATAGGGATGAGCCGGCACATCGGAATTATTCTTTCTGTTCATCACTACAAATTCTGCCCATTCCTCGGAATAGTCAAGAAAAATCTTTATTTTCAGACCGTTTTTTATAGCCTCATCTTTATCAAATTCGAAACAGGATAAAGTGGGTGTACCTTCATTGAGAAATCGAGTAGTTCGAACAGCCATTTCCATAGCTTGTTCTGGATTTGCATTGAGATAGAATCCTTGCCCGAAATCCTTGCCACGCTTACTTCGGGATAGGTCAATCCGCTCAATAGCTACGTTTGAGCCGTGAAAGAGTCGTATCATAACCTACCTCCTTCCCGTTGACAAATGACTTGGAGGTCAGAAACCGCATCATCAATAGATAACGTATGCTCGGCAGCATAGCATTCAAGAAGGAAATCTATACCTGTGAAACGGCGTAGATAAGCATAAGCCTGCATATTGGAGAGATTATATCGCTGAGCGAAAGCTCCTACACACGCTACAACATATTCTAATCTGTTAAATATTTCTTTCTTGTCCATGACTATGCATTATTGCTTACAATTATATTTTGCAGGTTGCTTATATTACTT
>WFMC01000141.1 GCA_009177205.1 Bacteroidales bacterium | reverse complement strand
CGGATTCAGGTTTTGATGTGGCAGAGGCAACCTCATCTATGTTGCGTGATATGTATCAGATTACCCAGAATACGATCAATTCTCAACGCGAGACAATTGACTCGCTGAGGACTCTGACAGCGACCATGGCGCATAATGACACAATCGGAGCCTCTATTACTCCGGAACTGAAAGTACTCTTCCCGGAAGTGGCTGACATTGCCGTGACGCGAGCAATAGCGAGCAATGTTCAATCAGGTCAGCTTGACACTCTCAATATTGCATTAGTGCGCTATAACAGACAGATGAATGCGGCGCAATCTGCTAAATTTCGTAAATATCTTGAGGCTCGTCTTTCACTCCCCACAATCAAGATAGTCCCCACAGATAAAATATAATCTCATTAGCCTTTTCGCTAAAGCTTAAGGCTTACTTTCCTTTTCGCTAAAGCTCAAGGCNTACTTTCCTTNTCGCTAAAGCTCAAGGCTNTTACANAAGATACATGANNAGGAGAAAGNGCAAGTGGGCAATTACGGCTGCTACAATCCCTCCGATTGTGTGAGCCAGGATGGCTTTTGAGGTCAGTTCGCGATATCCTAAGGAGTCAAGCATTGCTGTGTGGGTGCTTAAATAGCCGCTCCAGCACATACCAATCGCTGTGAAAACGGCTATGGCGTTTCCGTCAATCCAACCTTGCGCAATGAAGTTGGGAACCAATCCCAATGCAGCGCCTACCGCTCCCAGTGCAGTGATGGGGAAGGCTATGAGATGGGGATCGTGGAAGCCGAACAGCCATTCAAAAATGATATTGATTTTGCCGGCAAGCCACGGCAGCAATCCCACTCCTTCGTAAGCAGAGCCTGTATATGCCCCCTCGGAGCCGGGTCCGAAAGTCAGCATCATCACCAGTGTTGAAATTATCAAGACGCCGGGAATAATTGCCAATCCTACATCTACGCCTGTGCGTCCGCCGTCGAGCAGAGAGTTGAGGATGCGGGTGAATTTTGATTGGTCTTTGTTTTTCTCTTCTTCCTCTTTCATTTCAAGTTTTTCCTCCACAACATCTTCAGTGGCATAATGCGGAAAGTTCTTTATCACAAAATATTGCATCAAGCGGGTTGAGACAATGCATCCGCAGAAAGCCCCGAAAAATCCGACAAGTGGCTGCCAAAAATAACCCTGACCTACCATAAATACCATCACAAGTAAGCCCATTCCGAAGGCTGTGCCGAAATTGGTGAGGGATATGAATTGGAATTTTTTGAAATAAGAGCTGAATCTTTTGTCGGAAGCCAGCGAGATTATGGCAGGGTTGTCGCTGAGGAAAGTCATTACGGCTCCCAAGGAAGCGACGCCGGGCAAATTGAAAAGTGGCTTCATCAGCGGTCGAACCAATTTTTCAAGAAGGCTTACTACCCCGAATTCCACAAAGATTCTTCCTATCGCTCCCGTCAATACGCCGATTCCCTTCAGGTAGAAAACCGTATACAGAAGAAGGTCATGGGCAGTGCGCATCATCGTATTGAGCATATTAGCCATGCCCATTATTTGTCCGAAATAATAGAATAATCCGAACACTATAGCCAAGCAGATAATTCCGGAGAGACTCCCGAATTTTTTCTTTTTCTTATCTGATTTCTCCTGAGAGAGTCCTGATTCTAATTCTTTAGCCATTGGAAGATGTTACTAACTAAATGGAAGTTTATAAGATTATTTTTTGTGGATGTTCACAATATTCATGTGCCAGGTTACGCCGACAGAAGCAAATAAAGTTTTGTCTTGCATGGGATTGTCGGGATTGGCATTGTTGCCCCACGAATAGAAAGCGTTGGCATGAATCCTTAAGGTATGTTTCCCTTTTCTCAGCGGGAAATATTCCAGTCCGGCACCTGCCATAGTCAGTTTTGTGCCGTTGAGGACAGTGAAGTCGCTGTCGGTCCCGGATTTATTGACGTCATAGGTCATTTTCCCGAAAACTCTCCAATGGCTGTCGGGTGTCCAGGAGAGTTCTCCCATTACGGAGCAATCTTTAAAGAGGAAGGTCTGCCGGCTTGCGGCGCGATTCATAAAGTCTAATTCCAACGAGACATTGCCGTAGCTGAACTTATTTCCTAAAGCGATATAATTGATATAACGTCCCTTTTCATATTCAAGCATATTGACGGAATATATGGCATCAAAGACTCCGTGATGACCGTTCCACATCAAATTGTAGGCATACATATTCCGGTTTTCTCTTGTGAAGAAAGGACTCTGCACAGCCTGGAAGGTGAGTCTGTCGTTTTTGGCAACATTATAACCTACCGAGACACCTAAGTCATAGCATGGAATATTGTTCCAGAACACTGAACATGAATAAAGGTCGATAGGAGCTCTGTCGTATTCATATCCTCCTATAGCCACGACCTCCTTACCGGCTTGGAAATGCCAATTTTTAATATCATAGTTAAGATAAATCCAATCGGTGGCATCAAAGAAAGATGAATCGAAATGGAGTTTGTTGAGGCGTTGACGCCAGGAATATGTCAGCCCCTTCGTGATTTGACCGTCAATCCGGAAAATAAGATATTTCCCTTTAAAGCCTGATTCGGCATTGTCGGTGTGACGATCTTGCCAATCATATTGATAGTCAATACGCGCAGCCGCTTCCAATTTGAAGATACTCTCTTTTTCTTGAGAGAGGGAATCGCACGTTTCCCCGGCAAAGAGGGGAGATGTGGAGAGTAATCCTAAAAACAATAAGGATAAAGATTTGTAATTCATGGTGTTAAGGTTAGTTTGCGAAAGGGTGGATAACATCAGCTTCCGCGACTCTGCAAAGTTATATAAATTTCTTGAATAAACGGCATTTCCTAATACTTAAAGATAAAAGAGTAAAAGAATAAAAAATTGAATCCATAATAGATAATAAATTGGAAAGAATGTTTTAATTTTGTAGTCGGAGATAAAATTTCTCTTTATTATGTTAGAAATCCACTATAATTTTAGACAGTGAATTACTCTATTTTTGATTTTATTGNTCTGTTAGGNTNNGTTTGCCTTTTCCTATATGGTATGAANNTGATGNCAGNGGGTCTTCAGAANGTTGCCGGCGACCGCTTGCGCAACATANTNGGGATAATGNCCAAAAACCGTNTCACGGGAGTATTGACGGGTGTATTAATTACCGCCTTGATTCAATCTTCGTCTGCATCGACGGTGATGGTGGTGAGTTTCGTAAATGCCGGATTGATGTCTTTGGGTCAGGCAATGGCGGTAATCTTCGGAGCGAATGTGGGCACGACCGTCACGACCTGGATTATTTCTGCTTTTTCATTTGAGGTCAGCATATCTGACTACAGCATATTGCTTCTTGCGATAGGTGTGCCCATGCTCTTTATGAAGAAGTCGGCTTACAAGTCCATGGGGGAATTTCTTATAGGTTTCTGTTTCCTCTTTATGGGTCTGGATCTGATATCGCAATATGTGCCTAATCTTCAGGAGAATCCCGAGATGCTTCAATTCCTGACTAAATACACCACTATGGGGTATGGGTCAGTGTTGATTTTCTTCGTGATAGGCATAATAGTGACGATGGTGGCGCAAAGCTCGGCTGCTACCTTTGCCATCACCTTGATAATGTGTGCGCAAGGGTGGATAAATTATGAATTGGGTTGTGCGATTATTTTGGGTGGCAATATCGGAACTACGATTACTCCTGTTCTGGCTTCATTGAGTGGTAATTTAGCAGCTAAGCGCACAGCGATGGGGCATGTCTTATTCAATGTCCTTGGTTCTATTATAGTTTTGATTATTTTCAAGCCATTCGTGACTCTCGTGGCAGATATCACCTATTGGCTTCAGGGTTTGAATCCGCTTGACATCACAGCGGCTGAGGAAGGAGCGATGCAAGACACAACCCTATTGAATCCTGCGGGCGGACTGACTGCTAAAGCGCAGGCATCCATGGCATTTGCCCTGGCAATGTTCCCCACAGTCTTTAACACCTGCAATCTGGCTATAATGATATGGTTTACGAAGTTATACGTGAAGATTGTATGCTGGATAATGCCGACACGACATAAAGAATCGGATGAAGAATTCTCATTGAAATTTATCGGTCGCGGCATGATGGGTACTTCTGAATTGAACATCACTCAGGCTCAGAAAGAGATATTGGTGTATGCCGAGCGCGTTGACAGAATGTTGGAGATGGCTCGTGAACTCATACATTTAAAAGCGGACGATTCAAATTATAATGCGCTTTATTCCCGTTTGGAAAAATATGAAGATATATCCGACAGGATGGAGATAGAGATCGGAAATTTCCTGAATAAAATTGCAGAGGGTAGATTGAGTCAAGAAGGTAAAATGAGGATTGCCGGCATGTTGAGAATTGTGAGTGAGATAGAATCAATTGCCGACAGTTGCTTTAACGTTGCCAAGACCTTATCCCGCAAGAATCAGATTCACGTCAAGTTTGAAGATGGAGTATTAAAAGAGATTGACACAATGTATGATCTGGTAGACGGCGCGATGAAGAATATGCTTGAAATCCTGAAAGAGATGGAGACTCCGGAAGATTCGAAAATTATCACCGCCTATAATAAAGAGCGCGAAATTAATAATTATCGCAATCGCCTGCGCGATGACAATATATATAACATTAATAATAAAGTATATGACTATCAGGAGGGCATCTTCTTTATGGACCTCATTGGCGAAGCTGAGAAACTGGGAGATTATATGCTGAATGTAGTGGAGGGAGTAAAACATCAATTCAAGCCTGCCACTGCTTAATAAGATTAAAAAGTAATTAAAATACAAAATTTGATAGAGATGAGATATTGTGTGATAATGTGTGGAGGGGTTGGTTCAAGGTTTTGGCCTTTCAGCCGCGAAGAACGCCCGAAGCAATTTCTGGATTTCTTCGGCACGGGAAGAAGTCTCCTTCAGCTGACTTTTGACAGAGTGTTGGAAGTTGTGGATGCTGATAAAGTGTTCCTGGTTACTAACCGTCGGTATGCCCCGTTGATCAAAGAGCAACTCCCTGAGGTACCGGTGGAAAACATATTACTCGAACCCGCAAGACGAAACACTGCCCCCTGCATCTGCTGGGCGGCAAATCATATCTATGCTCTTGATAAAGACGCGTCTATCGTTACTCTCCCTTCCGATCACCTTGTATTGAAAGAGAAAGCTTTTCATGAGGCGATAAGAAAAGGATTCGAGTTTGTGGAAGCGGGCGACAGATTGCTTACACTTGGAATAAAACCGACAAGCCCGCAGACCGGATACGGATATATTCAACAGGGAGCACCGACAGATTTTGCGGATAATTTCTTTAAAGTAAAATCTTTCACTGAGAAGCCTGATTCCGCTTTGGCGAAGGTATTTCTCGATAGTGGAGAATTTTTCTGGAATGCCGGGATTTTCCTTTGGAAAGCCTCTTCAATTATTGAAGCTTTTTCAAAATATGATACGGAGACTTATCAGATATTTGAAAATGGCAAAGGTAAATATGCCACTCCGGAAGAAAAAATTTTTATTGACAGTCAGTTTCCCCTTGCACCCTCAAATTCCATTGACTATGCCATTATGGAGAAGGCGAATAATGTCTATGTTGAAACAGTAGACTTGGGTTGGAGTGACTTAGGGAGCTGGAAAGCTCTATATGAGACTTCACCTAAAGATTCAGCCGGAAATGTGACCCAGAATTGCCGGGTTCTTCAGCATGATTGCAAAAACACACTTTTTGCCAATTCAGAAACCGGAAAAATAATCGTAGCGTCAGGATTAAAGGATTATATCGTGGCTGATGCGGGAAACGCACTTCTGATTTATCCTATCGCCGAGGAGCAGAAGATAAGGCAAGTGGCAAATGATGTGAAAGATCGATTTGGCGAAGATTATATTTAAATTTTCTCTCATATTCATATTTGGCGGAAGCGGGGTCTTGAACTTCGCTTCTGTTTTTTTGCCCAATCCTGAATAATGTTCGTTGCATCAATCTCTTAGCATAAGGGGAAACATACATATTGTTAAGAGGGGAGGTATATAATAAGAAACAGGCCGAATCACTTCGACCTAATTTCTTAATTAAAACAACAATAACAACTTTTTTCAGAACGCTTATAGCAGTATATCTTTAACTGCTTCCTGCTTTAATGCTTTTGGAAGCATCTGTTTTATCTTTCTTTCACTATTATAACATCCGGCTGCTTAAAATAGTTTTCAAAAAAGAGAATAATTTTGAAAAAAGTTTTATTGTCCCATTATTTCTTGATAAATATCCAGGGATTCGAAGAATTTTTCTTTCTCAATCTGGATGTCAAATACAGGATACCAATCCCTTACATTGCACTCTGACGGATGCAGGAGGGTGAACGCAAGCTGATCGGGATATTTATTTTTTTTGTCATGAATCGCTTTTTCCCAAAGGGCATCATAATCTTTACAAGTCAACGGAAGCCTCGGGTAATTCTCTTTCAGCCAGCTACAGTAAGCGGAGATGACGGAAGAATCAAGATTAAGGAGCAAATTGCTCAGAATGAGACTTATCAGGTTTCCGTGGGCAACGGCAACTCCGTGGGGGACTCCCGCTCCCTTATCTATCAGCAGGGATTCCATAGCGTGACCGGCTGTATGACCCAGATTAAGGACTTTTCTCTTCCCTTTTTCGGTAGGGTCTTCCTCCACTATCATCATCTTGTAATCGCGACAGAAGGAGCATAAGTCGCTTAATTGAGAGAATGATGCTTCAAGAGGATTTACCTCAAGGAGGGCTTCTGTCTTATCCCTGCCGGCGAGGAGGGCGGTTTTAGCTATTTCTCCGAAGCCGGAAAGAATTTCCGCCGGGGGGAGGGTGGAAAAAGTCGTGGCATCGAAGAGGGTAGCCAAAGGGAGGTGAAAGGCTCCTATTTCATTTTTTAATCCGCAGAAATCTATGCCCGTTTTGCCTCCCACGGCGGCATCAACGGCTCCGAGGATTGTCGTGGCAATATTGATGGTTCGGATTCCACGCTTGAATATGGCGGCTGCAAAGCCTCCTATATCGGTAGTTATTCCTCCACCGATGCAAATAAGAATGGAATTTCGCGTAGCTCCATTTTCTGAGAGAAAGGATAAAATGGATGAGAGGGTCTGGAGATTCTTGTTTTCTTCTCCGGCGGGTATAACAAATGTTTCTCCTATCAAATCCTCTTTAAGAGTATTTATCTTTACGTCATAAAGGGATGCGAAATTGGNATCGGTAAGAATAAATATTTTATCGTAAGATATATTTTTCAGAGTGGCTTTCAGCATAAAGACTTGGCATTATAAAGTAAGATTGGGNTCGACGGCNGATTCNGCGGCTTTCTTGATAAACGCGCCCATAAAGCTNCGCATTATAGCCACTAAATTGATGTTATTNNTCTCTTGAATTTGANCAGTTACCTCTTCGCCGCGTTTCACATCATAGTGAGCGCCTCCAAATCTCAATTTCGGTTTATGGAACATACCTTCAATATTTATGGAGAATGGGAAAGGCACGGGAGATTCCATCACTGCGAGATGATAATATAATTTACCGTTGAAGTTATTGATTCCGAGCATGTGTAGTTTATATCTGTCAAACTCAAAATCAAAGGGATCTAACTGGAGGAGATTATCATGTATTCCGGCGTGAACATCAATANCCTTTATATGGATATCTTCATNCGTGCGAATAAGCATCATTTTCGTNATCTTGNGNATNAATTTGCTTTGATGCACTTTAAGGTTTCTTCCGCTGATATCCAACCCTGCCACGACTGAGGGCATATTGAGCGACATGTCCGGGAAAATTCTTCCGCTCCCGTCAACTCCGATCGAAAGCATGCCGGTAAGATTTTTCATTTCCGGCATCATATTCAGCAGAGCGCGGAAATTCTTGAAGAAATTAGTGATGTTTATATCATCCAGGTTAGCTCCCAATTTAAAATTCAAATTAAACAGGTCGGAGGTGTCATATCTCATATTGAGAGAGGCGTTGCCGAAATCAGTGGATATTTTTAAATCGGGAATATATGCTGTTCCGTCTGTGATATTTATTTTAGTAGCCAAGTCGTTGAGATGAAGATTCATGTAAATTGTTTCTTTAGCCGTGGCATCTATATTCGCTTTTATATTGCGTGGAATTAAGATGGCTATCGAATCATCGGGTTGCACTTGGGTTTTGGTTTGAATTTTATCAATTCCTCCCTTTGCAAGTGCATATGTGTGAGCGAGGGAGTTGATGTTGATGGTATCCAGATCCACGTTGAGGGATATATCTATAGGATTATTTATTGCCGGCGGCAACAGAAGGAAATTCCTGATATTGCCGATGCGCCCGTTCANGTGTCCTNTAGTCTNTTCCAACNTCATGGAGGCGCTTTTGANNCAGAAAGAATCATCATCAAGCGCTATGTCTATATTTGAAATATTATTATCTTTATCCCCTCCCGGAGTAAGCAAATCAATTCTTTCAGCCTTAAGATTAGTCTTTAAAGAATAGGCGTTCATGAAATTCCGTAGACCCTCCGGAGTAGAGAAGGAAATCAGTTCCGGAGTGTGTGCCGGAGTCGGGTTGCCTGAAATGGAAGCTGAGCCTGCATCTATGCCGGAATCAGAAACTTTTTTAGCCGAGGTTTTCAACAAGTTGTTTCTTTCACAAAGGGAGATGGAAAGGTCAGGTTGATGCACGATAAAAGTATTTTTATCCTGCTTGATAATTATTTTATCGGATTTCAGGTTGAATCCGTCGGAAAGCATATCCGACAGCGAATGTTTCCCTGACTTGAAAATTTTATCCTCCAGTTCCACATCACTAAGCAACATCTTGAGATTATCCTGAGGATCGACGAATGTCAATTTATTGATATCCAAGACTAAATCCAAAGGTATGCCTTTAAGTAACTGTTGGGGAGTTATTTTTCCGTCGACATGTGTGCGGGTTTGGAAATTCAACCCCGACANATTAAAATCACCTTTTTNTGATTTGCNNGAAATGTTATCTATTTTTATATTTNTTCCGNCTTCCGCACTTTCCAGNTAATCCGGTGTTAATGACCCGGCATTTTCAAAGAAATGAATATTCAGGTTTTGAATGTGTGAATTTAAATCGGGACTATTCATCTTCATGATGCAATCCGTCAACTTGACATCCCCTTCGGCACGGATATTATACAATCCTTTTTGCAGCCCTTCCTGGGATAAAGATTGCAGATTGAATGAAATATTGGAATTTACATTTAAGTTGCCCGCGACTAAAAGAGGGAGTTTATCCGGCAATAGTGTCATTGCCTTTTTGAGGTCGGAATTGACATTCACCGTAGCATTGAAAAGTGGGGATGAGGTGAGATCGACGGCTTTGGCTTTGATGCCTACGGATACTCCATCGGTTGCTACCGTAAATTCCGGGATTTCAATATAACTCTTATCCGGATTTTTGCCGTTGAAAAAGAAACTGCCCGCTATGTCGGAATATTGTAGAGGATAATTTATAATTCTGGTATTAGCGGGATTATTGTTGTCCTGAGAATTAAGAGCCAATTGATAGGTCAGTTCTCCCGCGGGGGTTGAGAAATCGATTCTGACGGAAGGGAACACATTGCTTGTCAAATCCCAGGCTGACATGAGATGAGCCGACGCGCTTATGGTCATGTCGGAGTGTATCCCTTCGAGAGAAGGCATAAATTCTTTAGGAATATATCCCAACAATCTCATCAGATTTATGGAGGATATCTTATACTCCAATGATNCAATCTTCGGATNTTCACCCATTCCGAAAGACANGGATAATTGACTCTTCANTTCGCCGAGATTAATGCCATANTCTATAATCTCAAGGCGGAATGGATCAAATTTCATGCGTAAATCTCCCGACAGGTTGAACGGAAATCCTTTCATGAAAGTCAACCCTCCCGAAGATGCATTTATCTTCCCCGTAATTGACAAATGATAAAGCTCTTTNCTATCTTTTCCGTGTCNGCGATTGANAGAGAGTTCTTTTAAATCTACTGANGCGGANGTATTGCCGGACTTATAGAAATAATTTATTTTACCCTGATTGTGAATTTCCACGGATTCAGCGGAAATATAAGGTATTCTCTTCATTTTGTCGGATGANGAGGGAATTATGTCATAATNATNGATNGANTCGTTATAAACNACNAGATTAATATTGAGACCTTCTATNTTTATATCATGTATAACATAACGATTCAGGAATAGGTCTACAATGTTAATGCTGCCCTCAAAACTCCTGGCGGAAGCCAGATCTTTCGCGTTAGCAGGGAGTGTTTTCAGTTCCTTTTCAGAAAGGGAGTTGAGAGTGCGGGATATTATTTTTATAGAATCTGTGTGAATATCCAATCTTGGGAAAGAACTCCACACGGAATAGGAGATATAGTCTGCATGAATATCCGCCTCAATATATTTCCCGGCTTCAGTATTCACCAATTCGGTCAATCTCTCGGGAGTAAGAAAAAGTGAAAGGGAAGTTAACAATATCAATATGAATCCGATGATGCAGAGGAAACAGATAGCGATTATGCGCAAAATTTTCTCCAAAAGAGATTTCTTTCTCTTCGGATTCAATTCAGTCTTAACTTCAGAAGATGAAGTATTTACCGATTCTTTATTGTGGAGGTCGACATCAGACATAGTTATAGCAAGCGATCGTTTAATACTATAACATTAGAAAAGGAAAAGATGTTTTTAAGCTCTACTGATTGTGCCGATTGACGGATATAAGTCAGCGGGATGGCTCTCATCTTGCCACAGTGATATGGAAACAGGGGGATTTCCGTTCATATTTCACCATACAGCGACCCTCGGCACGCAGACGATGGAGTATTTCGCCAAGAATGTTTTTTAAATCTTCCGGCGATGTTTCATCAGATTTGCCGAGCGATTCAAAACGGGTATACGTTATGTCGAAAGTAGTGGCATATTGATGGGTGGATTGGCTGACAGCGTTCCTGTTTATACGGGTCAACCTTTTAACGGAGCATGGTGTGCGCAATACGCTCGTGACGATGATTCTATAATCTCCCCCTTTTCTGGCTGCTACCGTGTCGTGGAAAGCGCGACCTATATCGTGGAGCAGCGTTTCGGCTTCCGGCACTAAGAAGGGNAGAGAATGAGTTAATTTGTCAATGCGAAAATCTTTGTTTGTTTCAACTTTTACGATTGGGCGGCGAGTGCGATAAAGCGAGCGTATGTCATAAATCGGCGCGATTCCCATTCGCTCGGCGTGCCCCAGGTGTAAATGATTGCTATCGTTGAATANATCGGCAAGTCTGCCGTTGAAATTCACTTTTATGCGNTTATTTCCNGGANTTCTGCCANTCAACNATTGATTNTCTTCCTNAGCAATTAAATCTTCAATTTGCACATCTGCAGANTCCGGAGAAGAAGAAATNGAATNNGGCTNCATATNTTCAGANNAATCAGTTGGAGCGACTTCATCATTTTCGGAATCCTCATCATCAATTTTCTCAGCGAATATTTCGACATTCGGATCCCATTCTTCCATTGAAATTGTTTCGGCATACGCTTTTTTATCGGAGGAGGTGTGTCCGCAACCGATGCAAAAAGGTATGAGAAAGANAATNATTTAAAAAANANTGNAGAAAGTTATATCGAAACATTTTATGANTTAAANTGCAGCCAAATCCGAGACTATGAAGAAATCTTATTCCGGAAGAGTAAACTTCACAGGGATTGTAACGACTTCATCCACAGCCGAGCCATTTTTCTCCGCGGGAGTCCACTTAGGCATATTTTTTACCAATCTGATGGCTTCCTGTTCAAGGTCAGGATCAATCATCCTTACGATTTTTATTGAGCCGATAGAGCCGTCGGATTTTACGGAAAAAGCCACATTCACCACTCCCTCAATCCCATTATCAATGGCAGGTTGAGGATAATTCATATTTTTGGATATATAAGAGTCCAAAGCGTTTTGACCTCCGGGGAAGGAGGGTGCGGAGTCGGCTGAAGCTGCAGCGAATCCTGCAACCAACAGAACCAATATAAGGATTAACTTTTTCATAATTATCATTTTTTATTAAAACTATCTATTAAACCTTCGCAAGCATCTTCCAATAAGTCAAGCACGTTTTCAAACCCTTCCGCTCCGTCATAATACGGGTCAGGAACATGATCGGAGCCTGGATGATTTCTACTGAAATCGGTCATTCTCACAATCTTCGACTCTTCTTTCGGGGTGCGTGCCATTGCCTTGAGCCGGGATATGTTGGAATCGTCCATTCCGATTATCAAGTCNAAATTTTCGAAATCTGAGGTTCTGACCGGGCGACTGTGATGCGTAAGATTGTAGCCTCTTTGGAAAGCATGAATCCGCATCCGGCGGTCGGGTAGTTCTCCGGCGTGCCCACCGTATAAGCCGGCTGAGTCGAAAGTGAACTGCTTGGCTATACCCTTTTTATCCACAATATCTTCAGCAATACCTTGAGCTGCCGGCGAGCGACAAATATTGCCGAGGCAGACAAAGAGGATTGCAAGGTGCTCCTTATCTTTTAGACTGTCGATAGCAGGATTAGGTTTAATATTCATATTTTCGTTTAGAAAGTGAAGTTTAGTCTTGACTTTCTGTGTTTTCGGTCTCCGGTGTTGTCAATCCGCCGAGTTTGACGGTAAGTTTCATTATTTGAGTTGGCTTGAGANTNTATCTTTCATAATATCTNCCCATTNTTGCAGGAGCTGTGGTGTAGAAAGTACGCATCTCTTTTTCCGACANTGTCTTCACTGCTTCAGTAACNGNNCCGGGATAGTTGACCCCTACAGTTAAGGCTTCATCAGGGCGAATGTCGATAACTCTCCCTTCGAGAGTAGCGATTTCAATCTGAGCTCTAACCGTTTGACCATCTTTTAACTTAGGAGCGCCCGGCGTAGCTCCTTCAGCTTTGCCGGCATATAGAGTGTCGCTGATTTTAACCCATTTTTGAGTTTTGGCATCTTTTGCGAGATTCTCGATGGCACTCTTTTTATCAGCTTCATCTTTTTGGCGATTAAGATTTTCCAAAATTTCGCGGAAATTCTGATTAGCTTCGCCGATATTTACGGCAGAGTCATTCTTCAAACCGTCAGTCACAGCGTTGACAAGAATCTTTCTATTGATTTTGCAATTATAATCTTCCTCAAATTCTTTCATGTTCATTGCCAATTGGATACCGACATAAAGACCTTGATTATAAGCGTCGCTCTCTTTAGTTGCATCCAATCCGGCTTTCAAGCCTTGGAGAAATTCATCGCGCTTATCGCGACTTTTCATTATAGTGTCTTGCTGAGCGATTTGCCAGTATTCCACTGCTCTGAGCTGACCGAAATAATAGATTAGAGAATCGGCGGCAGTAGCATCTTTATAATCGCCTATGGGACGGATGCTGTCGGATTTATCGCTGCCATTGCAAGAGGAAAGAAGGAATGCTGCGACTGCACATGCACAAAGAATATTTTGTAATTTCATATCTAATTTAATTAATTGATTTCTAAGATTGTTAAAGTATATCAGCCTGGCCGTTGACAATGACTGAATCTTGTTCTACATCCTGTGTGGGTATGACAACTTCAATCGTTTCTCCCGTGGGAGTCATATTGTCTGCAGTGCGTCCTGTGCAAGAAAGCAGACACGCACCAGCCACTAAGGATAATGTAAGATATAGAAAGCCTTTCATAAAATTTTGGATTGACTTTAAATGAAATAATTATGCGAAATTAATAAAAAAGTAGGATTTCAGGAAGATAAAGGATTGAAAAAAGAGAGTGCAAGAAAATTTTTAATTTTGTTGCACTCTCTTTAAAGAAGATTTATATATGCTGATTATTGTGCCGGACCGTCAACACTGATTAATTCAACTTGGAAAATCAGAGGAGCGTTTGGTGGCACCGGACCGCTTCCACGTTCGCCGTAAGCGAGGTCAGCAGGAATATAAAATTCATATATTGCCCCCTCTTTCATCAGTTGCAAGCCTTCGGTCCAACCTTTGATTACGCCATTCAACGGGAAAGAAGTAGGTTGCATGCGTGCGTAGGAGGAGTCGAATTCTGTTGCATCCATGTCAGTCAATTGTCCTGCATAATGCACAGTTACCATATCGGTAGCTTGCGGAGATTTCCCGGAGCCTTCCTTAATAACCGCATATTTCAGTCCTGAAGGTGTCTGGACGTATGTAGAATCAGAGGCTGATGTGGCATCAGCTTTATTTGCGTCATTCTTGAAGAAATCAGCGGAATAAGGCATCTGAGTTTTTTCCGGTTGTGCAACTTCAGTTTCCGGCTGAGATAAATGAATATCTTCTTGAGCAAGCGAGTCAGAAGCTTTCTTTTGAGCGTTGTTGCAGCCGGTGAGAGCGGGCGCAGCAAGGGCAACGACAGCTGCAGCCGCCATTGCCTTTATTGAATTATTAATTTTCATAAATTAAGTTCAAGTGGATTAATAATTATTTTTTCACGACTTTGATTAATTCCACTTCAAACACGAGTGTTGAATGAGGAGGAATAACATTGGGAATTCCTTGCGGACCGTAAGCGAGGTCAGACGGGATATAGAATTCAAATTTAGCCCCCTCTTTCATCAACTGCACGCCTTCTGTCCAACCGGGTATAACGCGATTCAACGGGAACGTAGCGGGCTCGCCACGATTTACGGAAGAATCAAACACAGTGCCGTTGAGCAACTTGCCGGTATAGTGAACAGTAACTTCATCTTCGGCAGAAGGAGTCGCGCCTTCACCTTCTTTGAGAACTTTGTATTGCAAACCTGAAGCGGTAACTTTCACGCCCTCTTTCTTGGCATTCTCATCGAGAAATACTTTAGCTTCAGCCTGAGCGGCTTCGGTTGCTTTCTTCTGGAGGTCTTCCAGATAATNATTGATAAGTTTTTGNGCCTCTTCNGGAGANACTTCGGGNGTTCCACCATCAAAAGCCACTNTTACACCATCTTTAAATGCNTCATATTGAATCNCTTTGACGNCCATACCCTTGAGTTGCATACCCATTGCGAGTCCCCAAGCATAAGATAATTTGTCCATAATTTTAAATTATTCTTTTTGATAAATCTGTCTAAAAGCAGACTAATNGGTTAAAGTAATAGTAATTTCTTTATTGGTATAACAAAGTTTGTGAGTANATTTGTTATAAATTTAACAAATTTTATTCCAANTTTATTCAGATTAAAGATTTNAANNATGGAAAATAAAAAAACNCNATATAANTCCAGTTGGGAANCACCTTTGCCTGAAGATGAGATAGGTCGTCAGCAAAAGATGAAAGAATCTTTAAAATCCGGAATGATGGTGGAGATTTTAGATTATGGAAAATTTCGTTATTCCGGCATTTGGGATACGATGCATGTGTTTTATCCTGAGGAGGATCAGATATTAAGAGAAACTCTGCCGGATTCGGAGCAGCGTTACATACGTCGCGATCTTCGCGGCAATGAATATTTGGAATTGCCCTACACCCGCCTTGCCGACTACATCCGCCCCCTCCCCCAACAATAATCAAAAACCTATACGGAATTAATTATATTGATATTTTTGCAATATAAAGCAGCAGTTCTTATATTTGTATGATTGATATTTTAATAAAATTAATTCATAAGTTTCAAATCATTGTTTTTTAATTTAATATGAGTAAAGTNAGTAATAATNAAGGTAGGGCTTATGANTTCATTTNCTTGATATCTCTTAACGAAGCTATCAATAAGANTNGTTNNGCCCAGATTATATTCAACAGTAGTTATGAGGCAGCAAAATCTGCATGGGAATCATTAAATGAAAACACCCGTCAAATATATGAATTAAGTGCAAAATCCACAATTGGCACTATCTTCGCTTTAGAACCAAATATCATTGAGCAGACTAAAGATGTATTGAATTTATATATTCAGAACGATCATCATGGTGAAGAAGCAGATGTTCGAGATATTATTATTGAGCGAAAAGATATACGATGGGAAATAGGATTGAGT
>WFMC01000184.1 GCA_009177205.1 Bacteroidales bacterium | reverse complement strand
GATACCACAGTCTTGAAAGTTCCTCCTCAATGAGGATAGAGAGGCTTGAACAGGAGAAGAACGACTTTCTTGCAAGGATAAAGGCGATGCTCGATTTGCTTCAGGAGAAACTACGGGAGGCTGTCAAGGTCTTGATAGAGTTCTCAAAGTCTGTGCTAAAGGAATTTTCAATAAGGCATCGTGACACGATTGTTGAGTACCTTGCCGACAGTCCCGATGTCCGGAACTCGGCACAGTCCATCAAGATCTTTGCACGTCCTTTCCTTGATAACCGACAGTTTGACAAAGGAAGTAAGGAGTTAGACCGTCTTACCTCCAATTTCCCTTCGATCCTGGAGGAAGTGAACCGGACGCAGAACCGGGGAATCAGACTTTAAAATTTGGAATTCGCTTCTTCTAATTTTAGTATAAACTATCAGTAAAATCCTATAATCAAGGAATGGGACAAATAAACATTTACCCATTCCTTGCCAATGTTTNTATAAATTNATTCGATTAATTAAAATCAGCTTTATTCTACGCCTTGCTTACATCGGTTATTATCNCAATAGTTTATGCNCAGGAANTANAATTATCAAGTATTTTTAAGATTTATCTAATGTAGATTGTAGTATGCGAGGTTACAAATCTTCCCATAGATAGAGACTACAAGTTTAGTCATTGAAATAGGTGCCCTTAGGAGTATTATCTATAACTTTTACAGGTTTCCTATATATTTTTTCCATCAGCTCTTGAAGACTTTGAGCTCCCTCCGAGCGAGCCCTTTCAACAACGCCACTTATATACAGATTTCTCTTGGAATTTTCTAACGCATTCTTTTTAACAAGATTCCATAATTCAGTAGGAGCTTTCGCCCATCTGAAATCCCTCAAGTCTTTTGAATCAATTGATTCCCAGGAATTGTCATCNGTTGCCTCCATAATTTCTATTATTTCAGGAGGAAGGACAATCTTTACGGTATCGTTTGTGTCATCAACCTTCAAATTCTCTAAGTCGAACGATATACTGCCTCTCTGCTTCTGTTTCCCAAATAAGACCCAATTTGAAATTGTATCTTTAACTGCAACCTCATTATAAAAATCAATGGAACAGAGTTCAACCATAGTTTTGACTTTGCTAATCTGCCCCTTATCCACAGTCACACTATTCTGTGGATAAATGAAGAATCCGTATACTGCAACCCCTGCCAACACGACAAGCGCAACATATAATAGTGGTTTAATTACTTTTTTCATTGTCTGGTGTGTTTGACGATTTAAAATCTATGCTTGCAACGTAGCCATTTGTTTCAAAGATACCTTCGAAATACTTACGTGCCTTCCGCTTGGCAGCCTCAATCAAATGGTTTTTAAACATTGGGTTCTCTTCCCATTCTTTTTTGAGACTTTTATTTCCTTCTTCTTTCAAATTTGAAATCTCTTTTTCATCGAGATCAAATCGGGNACCTGTGATATTTTTATATACCTCACGCATTTCTACGTCTCTTCCAGTTAACTCTGCTATAACTGGAGGAAGGGTGACCTTAACTGTTTTATTTTTCTCATCGAAGACTAAATCTTCTGACTGAAGAGAAGAGAGGTCTATATATGCTCTGGAATACGTATCATAGGAATAAGCAGCATAGCGTCTCCCCAATACATTTTCTTGATTATTATAGACTGTTTTGGTTATCGCCATTTTGGCAAACACCATTTTGTCAACCGATTTAATCTCTTGATAAAGATCGTTGGTATCGGTTTTTGCACATGATGGCAACATTAAAATTGCCAGACCTAAGGCATTAATTAATGGAACTTTCATATGTAGATTACTTAATGTTAATTGAAATAGAAAAACCGCGATCCGTGTCAGCTCCCGGGAAATTGGCGCGAATCCACTGAGCTTGTTTGCTTTTATTTCCCATAAGTTGACTATAATAACCAGTCTCTGATGGGGCAATTGTGATTTTGCGAGAAAATGATTTAGGTCCATTCATCTGGTAGACCCCTTTGATTGTAACCGTCCTAATACTTGATTGAGCAGTTGAGGGCGTGCCAACCTTATTTCTTTTCAATGGAGCCGAATAGGATGGTGTGCCCCAGTCGCTTATCCAAAGATATAGGGGTCTAACAATATATAAAAGGAACGCAATAAAGAAAAATACCATTCCTCCTATCAACCACCACCGATCTTCATCCTTCCACACCAAAAGGAGGAAATCTCCGATTGATTTGAAAAAATCAGATATTTTGTAAATCCAGTCCATAATATGAAAGCTATTTTTACTCTAATTAAGAACACTCATAAGTTTGGTAATCCATTTAATAACTGATGTACGAGNTCTATCATTTATTGNCAATTGATCAAGGAGAGTCCNTTCCGTGACACCATAGTTATTGATAGGTNGTTCGCGNCACCATGTGCCATATCTACGCGATCCTTTAAAGTTATCCTTTAGATTTTGTGAAAAGGAANTGTCTCCGTCTTTGGTAGCTTCCACAACATATTTCCCTTTCTTTCTATAAACTGAAATAACTACGGGAGAAGAATCAGAAGTCAGTGTAAAGGAATCGGAGGCAGGGGTATAATTCCAGCCTTGTGCTTTAAGGGATTGTATCTGATTATTCCAGCCGATTACGGAGGATTCTCTGATTGCTGCCGCATCCTCCTTTTCTTCCTCTTCCGCTTCTAAAAGTTTTTCATTCTCCGATGGTTCTTCCTGACTGCCGGATATTGCTTCCGTAAAGGCATGGAGATTTTTGGAACTTCCNGTAGACTGCTCCNTATAACTCATTNCCGAAAATNCANGCTATGGNNTTAAGGGATNNNANNAGGATCTCCACTTCTTTNTCACTGCCGGTGCTTTTGATGAGATTGATNATGTTNTCNTCAAGNGCCTCAACCACCTCATGCTTAGAGTGCATTCGGATTGCCATTGCATGAAAAATCACCTCTTTTTTATTGCTATCCGTCGATTCGGTAACATATTTGCGAAGTGCATCCAAAAAGCGATTATAGGACGCAAGCTTTTGCTTGAATATTTCGCTTTCTTTTTCTTGCATGCTTTCAATATGATGTTGTTCTTGGAGCATGGCCAGTTGCTGATTCGACTGACCTTTGAAGAGAAAATATGTTGCGAATACCGTCATTGCAACTCCTAGGACTGCGCCTATTATAGTTAAGGGCAAATCCCTACTATCTGCTACTGTAAAGGTGACAATTACAATACACAAAATCGCTATTGCGAAGAAATAGCCCCACCATCTTTCTGTAACTGTAGATTGTGTTACAACTTTTCTGCTCATCCAGAAATATAAGCCGCCGGATTCTCCTCTTTGGTATTAGGTTAAAAAAAGAAAAAGCGTGAGAACCGTACTTGTTGCCCATCCTTCAAGCAGAGGCCCTGGAATTGCCCATCACTGTAGAACGGACAACGCAGAAGCCTCACGCGAATATGTATAAACAGCTAAGACCTACGCTCTCGCGTCTGTCATAGCAAACTATAACATATCCATTAGGGCATCTACCGTTGTCTCATTCTTGACAGTGATTAGAAATTTTCCAGGTTTCTGCTTGTCAAGAAAGAGCGTCGAGTAAACGCTTTCTATTATT
>WFMC01000103.1 GCA_009177205.1 Bacteroidales bacterium | reverse complement strand
GGGAAGATCGAGGGTTAATGGGGGTTAATGAGGTTAAAACGATTAGGGTTGACATGCGCAGGAAATTTTTATGATTTGGGGCATAAAAGTTTGGGGTTGTGGGAGAATTTTATTAAATTTGCATTGTGAACCTGCAGGGATGGAATTTGCTTCTGACTTGTTGGTTTTTGAATTATTGTATAAAAAATAAATGCCTGTAAATAAACATGCACTCATAAGATACCATGCACTTGACAAATGTTTCCGCAACTTTGCCAAGCGTTATTATATTGAAGACTTGATTCAAGCCTGCAATAACGCATTGTATCTTCATACAGGCGATGAGAGATATGGGGATCCTTTGCATCCTGGAATCAGCCGTAGGCAGATTTTGGTTGATATAGACTTTATGGAGAGTGATTCAGGATGGGGAGCTTTGGTTGATAGGATAAAAGATGGGCGAAGAGTATATTATCGATATGAAAATTCGGATTATACAATAAATAATCAGCCAATCACAGACGAAGAGATAGCAAAACTGCGAGAGACAATGATGATGCTAAGTCGTTTCAAAGGGTTGCCTCAGTTTGAATGGATGGAGTCACTTTTGGCAAACTTGGAGGATAAGTTTCACCTTAAGGGTTCTGCATGCACAGTCATCAGTATGGATGGGAATGAATATGCATCAGGAATTGAGCATCTGACTCCACTATTCGATGCCATAATCAGTAAAACTCCAATTTCTGTCGAATATATTACATTTGACGGGAAGAGCTTCAATTGGGAGATTCATCCTTACCATATAAAGCAATATAACAACCGATGGTTTTTGATTGGGTTTAATAATGATGAGTATCAAAATATTACCACATTGGGTCTTGATAGGATCAAAAGCTTTGAAAGTCTTCATAAACCATTTATTGAGAATTCACTAATAGAAAACTTCGATGATTATTTTTTCGATATTGTCGGAGTAAGTTTTCCATCAGATGCGAAATTGGAGAGAATTGTACTTCAATTCTCATCCCATAGATTTCCTTATATAAAAGCAAAGCCAATACATGGATCTCAGAAAGTGATGTCTGAATCAGAAAGGACGATTGAACTTAAGGTTATACCCAATAAAGAATTGCAAGCTGTAATTCTTTCATTTGGGGATGATGTAGAAATATNGGCNCCAGNGTCATTTAGAGAATCAATAGCAATGAAAATTTNGAATNCTNGTANAAAATATGGAATGNTGNAGNAANACNGCACNAATATGTCGTACCTTTGCAGTGTCGANAGAGGAAATAACTCCAACAACCACCCCAATAAGATTTGTAAAACCGATGCAGAATGACTGCACCAATAGATAATACCTTTGCAGTATGAAATCAATTAGCTTCAAAAACTTCCGTCGCTTCATAGACTTTCCCGAGTTCGAATTCGGCGATATAACTATTCTTGTCGGAGGGAATAATGCCGGGAAGTCAACATTAATCAAGGCGTTAATTCTTCTTGTTGACAATATGAAAGAATTGAAAACACAAAGAGATGACATATTTGATTGGAATAAATATGTATTCAGTTTCGACATGGATCACATCCACAAATTGAATCTTGGAACATTTGGACGTGCTTTACATATTGGAGCGCATAATAATGTTGAAGAGCAACTGGAGTTCACTGCTACAATAGGTAATTTCCGAATTATATTTTATGCTGGTAATTGTACGCATGATTTGAATGCGAGCAATTCCCCAGTCAATATAATTATCGAAGACCTTCAAAGAGGTGTTATTTTCACAAGTGACTGGGCTGGTCGAATGACTGTTGAATTTTTATCTGAAAAGAAGTCAGTTAAATTATCGAGTGAAATTGAACAAAAAATAGCTTCTCTAAAAAAAGCCATCGATCAAACAGAAGATTTAGGTGAGATTGCGAGACTGAACGAGCAACTTGAAAAGCTGAAAAAATTTTTGGAAACAGAAGGTGAAACAATAACCCTCTCAAGACCTGGAATTGCCTCAATTGAAGCGGGCAATTATATCAATCTTATTGCTGATAGGGATTTCACTATCCCCACTAATCCACTTGCACGAATAATATATCAGTGGGTGGCTTATCTTACCTCTAGAATTGGATTGGCTGAGTTAAAGGATGTAATTCTCGATAAAGAAGCTTCAAGGGATGAAGAGTTTAAGAGGCAAGAAATTCAGAGTTATCTTGAGGAGGATAAAAACGAAGATACAGATCATTCAATTTTTGAAGAATCTCAAAATGATGATTCTACTCAGGAGAGACACATTGAAAATTACAATTTACTTGAAGGAAAGGAAAACCTGCTTCGAGAGATAGCACATGAACTTGATGTTACTTTAAATCGACTTAACGACTTCGATGAAGTTTATTATATTCAAGCTCATGCTATCACTCAACGAGTACTTTACAGTATTGATAACCGTAATGATTACATGGCACAGGTGCTTCATAAATTTATAAGAGAGAATATACTTGAGGGTACAGAAGCCGACCGGTTTTTGAAGAAATGGATTTCAGAGTTTGGTATTGGTAAAAATTACCGTGTAAATAGCATTCAAGGAGAAGGTTACACTGTGGAAATTGAAACTTCCGAGGGGATATGGCAACATCTTGCAGATTTAGGAATGGGGTCAAATCAACTTGTTACATTACTTATGGAGCTTTCTACAATGCTCAAAGTCAAAGGCAATCGTCAATATCCACTTATTATAGTTGAGGAACCAGAGCAAAACTTGCATCCTAAAGTTCAGAGTAAACTTGCAGATTTATTTGCTTANTTANATAAAGNTNGAGGTTTTAAATTNTTGATAGAAACACATTCNGAANATNTTATTCGACGGACGCAAGTGCTTGTTTCNGAAATGGGACNGTCGGAGACTGACCTTGAAAAGCAGAATCCTTTCAAAGTGTATTATTTCCCGGAAAAAGGAAATCCTTACGACATGGGTTATCGATCGGATGGGCGATTTTCTGAAGAATTCGGTTCTGGCTTTTTTAATGAGGCTTCTAATCTGGCAATTAGCTTATTTTGAAGATGAGGATATATATTGATCAATTAAATATTGTATCCTTCTTCAAGGATAAAAAACATCCTCTATTTGAAGACTCTTTGAGAATGTTGAAATCACAGTCAGATTTGTATTTTAATTTCCCTAAAGCAACCTTATTATCTGATGAAGCTTTACAGGTAATAATTACACAGATGACAAGTGGAAGTAAAGATACTCCCAAACCAAAATTTAAAGAAGAACCTTTTCCTCCAAGACCACTAAAATCCAACGTTCATGGCGATTTAGTTCACCGTGAAGACTTAACGGCTGCATATCTTATTACTGATGAAAAAATTACATCTGTTCAACAACAAGGATGTCTTTTAGTAGGAGGTGAGGGTCAAGAAGTTGAAACCATCTCCCAACTGTTTTTTGATGATTTTCAATTTACAAAATCCTTTACACCAAAGAAAGATATGCCTTCATGGGAGGCATTAGCTCACACTGTCAGACCTTGTACTGACATTATTATTGTAGATAGATATTTGTTTGCAAGTGAGGAATTGCTTGATTACAATCTGCACGCTTTTTTAGCTGTGTTGGGAGGCAATTTGCCAAACAGAAAATTCAATCTTGTAANATTTANCAGCNANACACAAATAANANANATTAATGGAAAGAAAAGTNAATTNNCNCCGGATTGGGGGAAATTAANGAATNCNATTAGATCTTATTTAAAAAAGAAATACGNANCGANNCCGAATGTGACTATTGTAACATTGAATAGAGTTGAANAACATNACCGGACTATNTTTACGAATTACAATAATTCTTACNNCGNGNATTCCCNTACTTACTATGACAGCAATTGGAATCATATATCAAAGGGAAGAAATTATGCCGTCCATAGTCATGGATTAAGGGAGAATCTAACAAAAGGATTTTATTTCATAGATGATATGCAAGACATTCTTAATGGATTGACATCTGTGAGAGATAAAGAATGTATAGTTGGAGATAAGAAGTGCAACTTCTTAAAATTTCCTGATTAATGCAGAAAGGGTTCACAAATAATTATTAACTTTGCATTGAAACAGAAAAGATTCCTGATATGGAACACAATAATAAGAGACCAGACATAGGGTTTGTATGGCGGATTACGGATGATGTGCTTCGCGATACATTTAAGAAGAATGAGATTGGAGAGGTCATGCTACCCTTCGTCGTAATACGTCGTATTGATTGCATTCTTGCTCCAGTCAATAAGGCTGTAAGAACTGCATACGATAATTTTAAAGACAAAGTGGCTGATGACAAGCTTGACCCAATCTTGCGAAAGGCAGCAGGTGGAATGAAGTTTTACAATACTTCACGCCATACGCTCACTTCGCTCATTGACGATGCAAAGAGTATCGCTATCAACTTCGAAAACTATCTGAATGGATTCTCGCCTGAAGTAAAGGAAATCCTTCGCAATTTCCAATTTGACAAAGTGATTGCAAGGTTAGTGCGAAATGGTCTTCTTTATCAGATGATTCGTGCTGTGGCTGCGCTTGACTTCTCTCCAGAGAAATATGATAATCATGACATGGGATATGTCTTTGAGGAACTTATCCGAATCTCCAACGAGCAAAGTAATGAGACTGCAGGTGAGCATTTCACACCACGCGACGTAATTCGCCTTATGTCAGCCATACTGTTTACTCCCGACAAGGAAAAGCTTAATCATCGAGGAATCATTCGGACTATTTTCGATCCTACTTGTGGCACAGGGGGAATGGTAAATCTTGGCCGTCAGTTTATCCTTGATATGTGCGATTCGGAGAATCAACCGACCATTCAGACTTTTGGTCAGGAACTCAATGAGCAGTCGTACGCAATAGCTAAATCAGAGGCTTTGATTACCGGGGAGGATGCACGAAATATTCGTCTTGGAAACTCATTGACCAATGACCAATTCATATCTAATCGTTTCAATTACATTATGGCAAATCCGCCATACGGAGTGGCTTGGAAGAAAGATCAATCTTTTGTTCTCAATGAAAGCCTTGATCCTAATGGTCGTTTTTATGCCGGGACTCCCCGTATATCCGATGGACAATTGCTGTTTCTTCAGCACATGATCTCCAAGATGGATGCGGATGGTTCCCGAATTGGAGTTGTCACTAATGGATCTCCTTTATTCTCAGGCGGTGCCGGAAGTGGGGAGAGTAATATCCGTAAATGGATTATAGAAAACGACTGGTTAGAGGCTATTGTAGCCCTTCCAAAGGATTTGTTCTATAATGTCGGTATCCAAACTTACCTATGGTTTCTTACAAACAAGAAGTCAGAAGAACGTCGTGGCAAAATTCAACTTATCAATGCTTCGGAGATCTGCCATCCAGCCAAAAAGAGTCTTGGGAACAAGCGTAATGACATACTTGAAGGAGACNTANANAAAATCTTGCAATTATATCNTAATTTNNAANAAAATNACAATTGCCGAATTNTNCCCAACAAATNCTTCGGTAGCTATGAGCTGACAGTATGTCAACCGAAACGTGATGATGATGGGAATCTCATTATCAAAAAAGGGAATAAAGTTCCTGATAAGACTGACACAGAATCTATCAAAATTGGTACGGATTGGAAAGAATACTTTTCCACCGAAGTGTTGCCACATATTGATCCAGAATCTTGGGTTGACATATCAAAGACAAAAATAAGTTATGAGATCAACTTCTCACGCTATTTTTACAAGCATGAGGAGCTACGTCCTTCTATTGACATAGCATCTGATATACGTGCCCGTGAATACAAAATTACCAATCTTATCTCCCAACTGTTTGAAATATGAAATCATACTCAGAATATAAGAACACTGATATCAATTGGTTGGGAGAGATACCAAAACACTGGACGAAAAGTCGTTTTAAATATTTTTTAGAACAATGTACCTACCCCTCCACCAATAGCCACAAAATTGGATTAGAAAATATTGAAAGTCAAACTGGAAAATATATTCATACAAATTCCGATTTTGAAGGAATGGGTATTGCATTTGAAAAAGGAGATATAATATATGGGAAATTAAGACCATATCTTAAAAAAGTTTGGCTCGCAGAATTTTCTGGAAATGCAATAGGTGATTTTTATGTATATCGTTNTAAAAATAATGTTTATAACAGATATATTAAATGGATGATGCTTTCGGATAATTTTACTGAAATTGTATGCAGTGGAGTAGATGGAGCTAAGATGCCACGAGTGTCTTCCAATNTTATAAATTCNTTAGNATATTATTTGCCGNCCATATCAGAACAAAAANAGATTGCAGATTTTCTTGATGAAAAGACAACAAAGATTGACACTCTAATAATTGAAAAAAGATCTCAAATTCAGGAATTACAAGCATATCGGTCTTCCATAATTACTGAAACTGTCACACGTGGTCTCAATCCTCATGTTACATTGCGATCCTCTGGTATTGATTGGCTTGGTGATATTCCTGAGCATTGGAATATCGTTCGCTTGGGGTTACTTTTTGAAGCAAAAGCGGGGGGAGATGCTAAACCTGAATTGTATTCTGAGTTCAAGGATGAGACGCATCCTTATCCTGTGTTTACAAATTCAATGATTGAGAGTCAAATATACGCATATACTTCACAACCAATATTTCGAGCGGGTTCAATTACGGTTACGGGTAGAGGTGATATAGGACATGCTTTTTTAAGAAAAGAAGATTTTGATGCAATTATACGATTAGTCGTTTTGACACCGTCAAAAGAACTTTGTTGTGCATATTTTAGATATTTTATTGACACTGTTATACCATTCTTTACTGACAGTGCAGCCGTGGGGCAACTTTCAGCTGCACAAATATCTAAATATTCTATTGCTGTACCACCCATTGATGAGCAAAAAGAGATAGCAGAATTCCTTGATGAGAAGACAGGAAAGATTGAAGAACTCATTGGAGAATTGGAAGCACAACTGAAGGATTTGGAAGATTATAAGAGATCAGTAATTACCGAAGCCGTCACGGGGAAGGTTGACGTGCGAGATTGGAAACCGAAAGAATAAAGAAAGTATGTCGAAACCTGACGAACAATATATGGAGGAAACTATCGAAAAAAATTTGATCTCCACCCCCAAAAGATCACTCATTTCAGAGGAGTTTGATTTTACTGGTGAGCCTCAGACATGTTATTCTAATATTGAAGGAGAGTATATTTCACTTGACAAAAAAGAATACGATGAAAGACTCGCTCTGGTGCCGGATGAGTTGGCTGCCTTTGTACGTACGACACAGCCCAAAGAATGGAAGAAACTCGTGGAGCGGACTGGGGGAGAGGATCAAGCTAAACATCGATTGGCTGAAAGAGTCTCAAAAGAAATTGACCAGCACGGCACGATTGGCGTCTTTCGTATGAAGGATGTCGATGTGAGTGAAGGTGCGCATATATCATTGATTTATCCTCGTCCGGCAAGCGACAAAACGCCTGAGCATCTCGAAAAGTATAATCAAAACCGCCTTGGGGTTAAGCGTCAGGTCAAGTACTCAGAAAAAGACAAGGGGAAAAGCAATCGACTTTCAATTGATATGGTTATCTTTCTTAATGGATTGCCAATTATTACCATGGAATTGAAGAACGAACTTACAGGACAATGCCACCATAATGCCATAAAGCAATATATGTGCGATAGAAAAGTGGCGGGCGAGAAATTGTTGGAATTTAAGCGTTGTCTTGTACACTTTGCTGTAGGGACGGAGCAGGTATTTATGACCACAAAGCTCAATGGAGAGGAAACATATTTCCTACCATATAATAAGGCATTTGCCAATATTGGAGTGGGAAGTGAGGAATATCGTACGGAATATCTTTGGAAAGATGTGCTACGTAGAGATTCCATCATAGACCTTGTGTGTAACTATGTGAATCTTCATACAGAGACAAAGAAGGTATATGACCCAAGTACGGGACAACTGAAAGAAAAGAAATCCACATCGCTCATATTCCCACGCTGGCATCAACGTCGAGCTGTGAAGCGTTTGATTGAGGATATTACCAAGCGAGGAGCCGGTCACAACTATTTGATTCAGCATTCCGCTGGTTCAGGTAAGAGTCATACCATTACATGGCTTGCTTTCCGATTATCAAGTCTGCACCAACATTTTACTGATGAGAAGACCTTGTTTGACAGTGTCATAGTAGTGAATGATAGAGTAGCACTTGACTCTCAGATGCAAAGGAATTTCAAACAGTTTGAACAAACAGATGGGGAAGTATGCTATATTGATGATAAATGCACAGCCCAAGATCTTCGTACAGCCATTCAGGATCGTCGACGAATAATAGTAACCACTCTCCAGAAATTTCCTGTCATAGCAGATGATATAGCCAAATACAAAGATCGCAAATTTGCTGTGATCATAGATGAGGCTCATTCCAGTCAATCTGGCTCTTCAGCCCGCCAGATGCGTAAAGCCCTTTCATTAGAAGAAGCGGAAGCATCAGATGCAGCGGCTAATCCTGAAGAGAGAGATGATGTGGATGTCATTGGAGACCGTATTGAGAAAGAACTTGCTTCAACAGGTCCACATAAGCATATATCTTTTTTTGCATTTACGGCGACTCCGAAGCCAAAGACAATTGAAATCTTCTGTNAACGANAGAACNGCACAAAAGAACCATTCGACCTCTATTCAATGGAAGATGCCATCAATGAAGGTTTTATTCTCAATCCGATAGAAAATGTAATGTCGTTTAAACGATATTACAAGCTTATGCACAACAAAGATGTACCCGACAACGAACATGACCGTAAAAAGACAATGGCGTTGCTTGGGAGCTATGTCGATATTCAGCCAGCAGCTATAGAGCGTAAGAGCCGATTGATGGTGGAACATTTCGCCTCACAAACTTCAAAAGAGATAGAAGGGGAAGCGCGAGCCATGCTCGTCACTCGTTCTCGACTTCATGCTGTCAGATACAAACTAGAATTTGACCGCATTATGCAAGAAATGCGCTTGCCCTACAAGGCACTTGTGGCATTTTCGGGTACAGTAAAGGATGGAAATAACGAATATACCGAACAGTCGATGAACAATCTTCTTGGCAAGACATCCATTACAGATGCCTTGAAGATGCCTCAATATAGGATACTTATTGTCGCCAATAAATATCAGACTGGNTTTGACGAACCATTACTTCACACAATGNTCATCGACANGAAACTTGGTGGCACATCNACTGTTCAGACTTTAAGNCGACTGAACCGCCGATGTGGGAAAGCAAAGACTTCGAGCCTAGTGCTTGACTTCGTAAATGATCCTGATGATATACGTGAGGATTTCTTACGGTTTTATGGGAAAAACTATATGCCGGAGGAACTTGAAACTGACAGCGATTCTCTACTTCAACTCAAAAGCAAAATCCTTCATGATGAGAATTATCGTGGTTTAATCACTGATAAGGACCTTCAGGATTATGCTGACATTAGATGGTCGGATAATTGGGAAGAAAACAAGGCTAAAATATATCCGATTCTTGATCGGGTAGTTGACAGAGCTAAGGAACTTCCTCACGAACCGGAAGACTTGTATTTGGAATTCAGAAAGGATTGCCAGGCATTCAAATCTCTTTTCAATCTCTTGAGTCAAATAAAGAGGNTNTATGATNCTGAATTGCTTANGCTTNANGAGTNCNTTGATCTTTTGGTCATGAAACTTAGAGTCGAATCCGCAAAGATGTCAGCTGCGGAAAAGAAAGAGATTCTTGACGGCACATTGCTTGAAAGTTATAAAATAAAGTTTGAAGGATTGAGGAAGATGTCTCTTGAATCAACAGATACTGAGGAGAGAGGAATGGGAGCAGGGCGAGTCACTGCCCAACCTGTGGAGGACACGGAGTATCTTTCAGTAATTATCAAGACTCTCAACGACACTTTCGGTATTGATTTGTCGGAAGAAGATCGTGTGGATCTCCAAAATATGAGAGAAAAGTTGACCACCAACGAGGAATTGCTCCAATTCTTTAATTCGAACAATTCTCGGGACAATATCCGAGCGAAGTTTGATGAAGAGGTTGACAATGAATTGCTTGAGTTCATCAACAGGAAATTGGAGCTATATAATAAATTGTCGGAGGACCGTGTGAATACGCTCTTTAAGCAAATGTGGTTTAATGAAATTTATGATGCTCGAGTGAGAGGGATTAGATAATATAATTGGAAACGGGCTGCTTCGCATCGCCCGGAGAACGCAGAGAAACAGCGCACTGTCTGCGCTAAGGATTAGCACATCAATGAGAAAGAACTTGCGAAACATGAATTTTAAATTAAAACTTAACGTTGGAAACTTAAATTGTATAATCGAAATATTATCTTTAACTTTGTGGTGGAAGAAGATTCTTGGCACAAAAATGATTTGATGATATGACTGAGATAGAAATAATTCGTTCGAAAATATATGAGATAAGAGGACAGAAGGTAATTAAAGACGAATGGGAGCACATGTCATCACAAATTGTGATGACATCCCTATCAAAACGGCCCAAAACCGCTATACCTTATGCATTTACAGAGCATGGTGTAGTAATGTTGTCAAGTGTATTAAGAAGTGCAACTGCCATTCAAGTGAACATTGCCATCACAAGAGCTTTCGTTTCCGTAAGGAAGATGCTTTCCTCCAATCCTCTCTCCATGCGATTAGCAACCCTTGAAAAGAACTTCGAGGAGCTGAAGCAAGACCTTGAAGAAATTTTCACCGATTATAACGACATCAACGANGACACAANAGCTCAATTGGANGCCATCAACATAGCCCTTGCCGACCTCCAANCAGCAAATAAGAAAGNCTCTCCACGCAAAAGAATCGGCTTCAATACAGATGATAATACACCAGTTTGATTTATAGACGTAAAGTTATAAAGAAATATCGATATATGCATGCGTGAGAATGTTAAAGTTTNACGATATTNATGATACATTACACNGGTATTCGGACCCTATTAGCNACTGATGAAAATCTAAGGAAATATCACNAAAACGCACCATGATATCATGGTGCGTTTTTTGTGGATGATTATTTATTTTTGATATGTTTCTGCCATAAAGAATGAGCTTATTTCCACTTGTGGGTATGAGTTAAACTGAATTGATTAGTAATTAGATTGTTTTCGTATAAAGTTTTAACAAGATGTATACCGTCGGGTAACATTTTGTCCCATGAATTTTCAGGATTAGCTACAAACCGTTGACGATTCATTATCGGAGAGAATTAATATGAAAGCTTT
>WFMC01000111.1 GCA_009177205.1 Bacteroidales bacterium | reverse complement strand
TTCGTTACTATCGGAATTCTACCTTGTACACATACGAAGTATGCTCCCTTCGGTCTCATCCTCAGCACTTATTACATGGCTATAAAAATATGGCGGAATTTGGAAAGATTCCGCCATATTTATTATTAATATTTGAATATTTTGAGATAGTGATTTGTGATGTTACTTGTCCATAGTAACAAGAAGTTCCTCATTCGTGCGCGTCATCTCCATGCGCTTTTTCATGAATTCCATCGCCTCTAAAGAGTTCATGTCGGCGAGATAATTGCGAAGTATCCACATCCTGTTGAGTGTTTCATTGCTCTGCAGGAGGTCGTCGCGACGAGTGGAAGATGCAATAATATCAACAGCCGGGAAGATTCGTTTATTTGAAAGTTTTCTATCCAATTGAAGTTCCATATTACCTGTTCCTTTGAACTCTTCAAAGATCACTTCATCCATCTTTGAAGATGTCTCGGTAAGAGCTGTTGCGATGATTGTAAGTGATCCTCCGTTTTCAATGTTTCTCGCCGCTCCGAAGAAACGTTTGGGTTTCTGAAGTGCATTGGCATCCACGCCACCAGAAAGGATTTTGCCGGAGGCAGGGGAGACCGTATTATATGCTCTTGCCAATCGAGTAATAGAGTCAAGCATAATCACCACATCATGACCGCACTCCACTAATCTTTTTGCTTTTTCAAGCACTATTCCGGCAATTTTTACGTGGCGTTCCGCCGGTTCGTCAAATGTGGATGCTATAACCTCAGCGTTTACGCTTCGAGCCATATCCGTTACCTCTTCAGGGCGCTCATCAATGAGGAGCATAATAATATATGTGTCAGGATGATTCTCTGAGATTGCATTTGCTATATCTTTGAGGAGGATAGTCTTACCGGTTTTCGGAGGTGCAACTATCAGAGCGCGTTGTCCTTTGCCGATAGGGGCGAACATATCCACAACGCGAGTCGAGATATTGTTGCTTCTGCCATGAGTCAAATCAAATTTTTCATCGGGGAAGAGAGGTACAAGGTGTTCAAAAGGTACGCGGTCGCGAATATTTTCGGGAGATAGACCGTTGATTGTAATAACCTTACACAACGGGAAATATTTTTCTCCCTCACGCGGAGGACGAATGGAAGCCTCCACAACATCGCCCGTCTTCAGTCCGAATTCCTTAATTATGTTCTGAGGCACGTAGACATCATCGGGAGACGCAAGGTAGTTATAATCACTTGAGCGTAAGAACCCGAATCCTTCCGGCATTATTTCCAGCACTCCGAAGCAATTGAATATGCCTTCAAAGTCATAAAATTCTTGTTGACGTTTTTGTTGCTGGAGTTGAGCGCGCTGCTGCATCCGTTGCTTTTTTGAAAGCCGTTGAGGATTCCCTTGAGGCGCGATTTGATTATTTGTTGCATCTCTTACAATTTTTGGTACTTGCGTATTAGCTCCCGGTTCGGCAATTATTAAAGGTTTTGTAGCTTCGATTGTTGCTGCTTCTTCAATCTCTTTTTGAGAGCGGGGTTTAAACGTCTTTCCTTTGGCTGTTGAGAAGAAAGAATCAAGTCCGTTAGTTTTATTCGAATTAGGATTACCTTGACTGTTGCGTGGGGTGAAGACTTTCAGACCGCTACCTCTGACGGCTTCATTCGTATTTCTATTTTTGCCTTCGCCGGCTTGGTTTTGTTGCACTTGCTCCTGGTCTGCAACGGAAGGCTCCGCATTTTCCGGAGAATCAACAGGTTGCTGATTGATATGTAAATTCTCGTTCAGCTCTATTCCTGAATTTGATTCTTTGCCTTCTTCCGGAGCGGGAGTGTTTTCAGCAGTTTCTGCTGATGCCTTTGCTTTTTTGTCAGCTTCGATCTGTGCTTTTGTGCGGCGGGTTCTCTTCTTTGGAGTAACTACAGGCACTCCCTCTAAAGGGAGAACACCGTCGGCTGGTTTTGAAGCGGCAGAATCTGCAGAATTTTTGAGAGCTTCTTTGTCTGCTTCGATTTGAGCCTTAGTGCGTCTTGTACGCTTTTTGGGTGTCTCAACCGGAGCCGGCTCTTCAACTGCGGAAGAAGTTTCCGTAGTTGCACTTTCTTCCGGTTCTTTTTTTACGGTTTTTCTGCGAGGTTTTCTTTCCTTTTTCTCAGCTGCATGGCTTGATTCTTTTGAAGCCTCTGCTTTGGCATTTTGAATGGCCTGATGATCGAGAATGTAATAAATAGTTTCTTCAAGTGAATTTGAAGATGGATTTTTCATGCCCATTGTAGAGGCAATCTCCTGCACATTTGCGGGCTCCATCTCATAAAGCTCTGAAAGAGTATACATAAATAATCTTTTATTGTTTATGCCCTTAATCACTGGATTGAATTATCAGCGTAAAAAATGGATTGCCGATATGTGAAGGATTGAAAGATTCCGTATTCAATCAATTTAGAATGATTCAACGGGCATTTAATATTCGGTAGTAATAATATTTGATCCGGCTAAGATGAATCCAATAAGTTGCCAAGTCTCGTTTTGGGGCAACAATATCCGCTAAGCGATATCTAACGACCGGAAATAATATGAAATTTTGGGGATTAATATCAAGGCAGGGAAAAAAGCCTTAATTTTAGAGAGAATGAAAACGACCTGTTTGCCATTTCCACTACAAAATTAATTGAATTAAATATAAAATCAAAATATATCTTTTAATAAAAACGAATTCACCTCTATATTTTCCGAAAAATATGCCAAGCGGAGCTCTCTTTTTCTGATATCAGTTGGCATCCGGCTCTTCTTACGCCCGGAATCCATATAATTTTATCTGTTGCTTTATGTCAGAGCAACTGAATATTCCTTCGCATTTCTGTCGGAACTTTTGCTTCTTTCAAAACATCACTTACCAATTTTGAAAACTTAGTGGAATTGCCGGATTGCCCCTTTGTAAAAAGTCTTATTTTATCACCTTTTTTAGGAGTGCGCCAATAATAATTCTGTATGGATTCAGGCAAATAAATTTCATCAAGAGGGCAGTGCAAAATATGGTTTCTTATTTCTGAGGTTATTTCCGGTATATATTCCTCTTGATAAAGGAAATTGTCAAGGGATTCCTCTGTTTCAAAAAAAAGTTTTGTCGGGGTCAGAATCAAATGTCGGTTTTGTGAATTATTTGGCAACCAGTGCTGACCCTTCAGTTTATCATCCTTAATGGCTTGAGCAATTTCCTTCGCCATTGAGGGAGNACCACCGAATTGATTTATCCATCTGTNTATAAGTGTGGAAGGTGACGGATATTTTTTTATAATTTCAACGGGTNAAGAATTGGGGTAAGTGTNAATAACAGTTGAAAGGGAGTCATCAATAATTTTCCCTTCCTCCTGAAGAATAGNAATAGTTTTTAAAATGCGTNCAGGAGNGTNGAACCATTTTTTATTCAATAAANGGATAACTTCATTTCTAATAAAATTNCTTTGNTANTCAGATTCAAAGTTTGTGGAATCTAAAATATAGTCAGCTTTGACATCATTAATATGTTTGAGGATTTGCCCACGATTCAAGTGGATCAGAGGGCGGAGGATAAGTCCGGTGTCATATTCCATTCCCTTTAAGCCCTTGATGCCGCTGCCACGAAGAAGATTGATAAAAAATGTTTCTATATTGTCGTCGGCATGATGTCCGGTTACGATTCTGTCAAGCCGGTGTTCTTTCATCAGGTTTTTCCAAAGATTGTATCTCAATTCCCTGGCTCCCATTTCAACCGACAAATGATTTTCTTTACAATATTCAAGAGTATTGAAAGAATTTATCGTGAATATATCAGTTGACTTCAATGGATATTGAGAAATTAGAGATTTCACGAAATTTTGGTCGCGAATACTTTCCTCTCCCCTTAAGTTAAAATTGACATGTGAAACGAGCAGGAAGAATTCAGGAATTTCACCGGAAATCCGGCGGATTAAATGATAGAGCAGAACGCTGTCGGGACCACCGCTGAGTCCGAGCAGCAATCGATTGATTTTATTTTGAAGTAAATAAGTTTTAAGTGACTTTGCAAGTCTTTGGAAATCAACCGTGTTCAACATTTGAAGATATAACAATAAGAAAATTTGAAATAAAATTAAGAAAAAAACGATAATCCGACAACTTTTATAATTTATAATTGTTTTAGTGATAGAAGAGGATGGAATAAGCTATAAGTTTAGTCAATCCCCTTGATGAAAAGCTTAAATTTAATAATTAATAAAAAGATATGGCAAAACAATGGATTTGCACAATCTGCGGATATATAGCAGAAGGTGAAGTAGCTCCCGAAAAGTGCCCTCAATGTGGTGCACCTCAATCAAAGTTTAAAGAATTGAATTCCGATGAACTTCTGAAATTTGTTACAGAGCATGAAATCGGCGTAGCAAAGGATGTGGATGATGAAATGAAAAAAGATTTGAATAATCATTTTGTCGGTGAATGCACGGAAGTTGGAATGTATCTTGCGATGTCTCGNCAAGNCGATNGCNANGNNTATNCGGAGATTGCTGAAGCATTNAAGAGGTATGCTTGGGAAGAAGCCNAACATGCAGNTAAATTTGCAGAGCTTCTCGGTGAGATGGTATGGGACACCAAGACCAATCTTGAGAAGAGAATGCACGCTGAAGCAGGGGCAAATGAAGACAAAATGAGAATTGCCAAGAATGCTAAGGCTCAGAATCTTGATGCTATTCATGACACAGTGCATGAAATGGCAAAGGATGAGGCTCGTCATGGTCGCGGTTTTTATGGTCTTTACAAACGCTATTTTGATAAGTAATAAGAAACTTTAAGAATCAATTGAGGGTTTGGCATAAAAATGCCGGACCCTCAAGTTTTTATATCCTGGGTTGTATAAAAAGAATATGGAATAGTGGTCAATCAGGAATGAAAAAGTGTATCACGTTCCAGGTTTTTTCATAATTTATAGCTTGTGAAAGGTCTGGTATTGATTTATTTTTTATCTTTGCAGATATGGGACGTGTAATGGCAATAGATTATGGCAGGAAACGTTGCGGCATAGCCGTGACGGACTCTTTGCGTATATCCGCCAATGGCTTACCGACTCAAAGAACTTGCGATTTGATGAATTTTATCAAATCTTATTGCAAGGATGAGAAAGTGGATGTGATAGTCGTGGGTCTGCCACTGACCATGCATGGAGAAGCGTCAGAGAGTTCGAAATATATAGAGCCGTTTATCAGACAATTGAAGCGCGAAATGTCGGATATGCCTATTGAGCGTTTCGATGAACGATTCACTTCGACATTGGCACACATGGCGATGATTGAGGGAGGACTCAAAAAGAGTGCCCGCAGAGAAAAGGGATTGGCTGATAAGATGGCTGCAGTAATTATTTTGACGAGTTGGCTGGAAGCGAAAGAATTAAGAATTAAAAATTAAGAATCAAGAATCAAGAATAAAAAAAGAGATTCGTCATCAAAACAATGAGAATCTCTTTCAATCTTATTCCATCAACTTCCGATAACGGATACGGTGTGGGGTGTCTAAAACTCCGTCACGCTTTTTTCGGAATTCTTCGTAATCACTATAAGAACCTTCGTAGANNGTAACTTTTGAATCTCCTTCGAAGGCGAGTATATGGGTGGCGATACGATCTAAAAACNATCGGTCGTGACTGACCACCACTGCGCAACCGGCNANATTNTCCAAACCTTCCTCCAGGGCTCGAAGGGTGTTCACATCAATATCATTCGTCGGTTCGTCAAGAAGNAATACATTTCCTTCCTCTTTNAGTGCCATTGCAAGATGAAGCCTGTTGCGTTCTCCTCCGGATAGGATTCCAATCTTTTTNTNCTGGTNAGCTCCGGTGAAATTAAATTTAGACAAATAGNCGCGGGCGTTCATATCTCTTCCGCCCATTCTGAAAGTTTCAACGCCTTGAGATATTACTTCATATACCGTCTTTTCCGGAGATAAATCTTTATGTGTCTGGTCGACGTATGCAATCTTTACTGTTTCGCCAACTTCAAAATTGCCTTTATCCTGCTTTTCCAAACCCATTATGAGTTTGAAGAGTGTTGTTTTTCCGGCGCCATTCGGACCTATAACTCCAACTATACCATTTGGAGGGAGCATAAAATTAAGATTGTCAAACAGTACTTTTTCTCCAAAAGCTTTTGCAAGATTATTAGCTTCAATAACCTTATTGCCTAATCGCGGTCCATTAGGGATAAATATTTCAAGTTTCTCCTCGCGTGCTTTCTGGTCTTCATTGAGTAGTTTATCATAACTTGAAAGGCGTGCTTTACCCTTTGCTTGACGCGCTTTCGGTGCCATTCTCACCCATTCCAGCTCACGTTCAAGAGTCTTTCTGCGCTTTGAGGCTTGCTTCTCTTCCATCGCCATTCGCTTAGTCTTCTGGTCGAGCCAGGAAGAATAATTACCTTTCCATGGAATCCCTTCACCCCGGTCGAGTTCAAGAATCCATCCTGCTACATGGTCGAGAAAATAACGGTCGTGGGTTACGGCTATGACTGTGCCGGGATACTGNTGAAGATGTTGCTCAAGCCAATCTATTGATTCTGCATCAAGATGGTTGGTGGGCTCATCAAGAAGTAATATATCCGGCTGCTGAAGAAGCAATCTGCATAAGGCGACACGACGTCTTTCGCCCCCGGATAGCATTGAAATTTTTTGGTCGTCGGGCGGACATCGCAAAGCGTCCATTGCTCTTTCCAATTTATTGTCAATGTTCCAGGCATCAGTTGCGTCAAGTTTATCTTGAAGGGCGGCTTGGCGATTAATCAGTTGCTCCATTTTATAAGGATTCTCCAAAACTTCCGGGTCTGCGAAAGCATTGTTGACCTCATCATACTCTTTCAATAATTGCATAATGGGAGCCACACCCTCTTCCACAACCTCTTTCACAGTTTTATCAGGGTCAAGTTTCGGGTCCTGTTCGAGATAACCTACGGTATAACCGGGTGAAAATACAACTTCCCCCTGGTAACTCTTGTCAATGCCGGCGATGATTTTAAGAAGTGTAGACTTACCGCTTCCATTTAAACCGATGATGCCGATTTTCGCACCATAGAAAAATGACAGATATATATTCTTCAGAATTTGGCGCTGAGGAGGAATAACCTTGCTGACGCCAACCATTGAAAATATTATTTTCTTATCGTCGCTCATAATCNATTATGTNNTTTTGTGCGATAATTGCATTTAACTTTCCNTNTTGCAATATTTTGCAATTTTGAACGTNTCATCTGTTTACGGATTCCGGAAATGTGATCGGTAAAGACCTCTCCTAAAAGATGGTCAAATTCATGTTGGATTATTCTTGATGCGAACCCTTTGAATTCTTCTTCGTGGGGAGTGAAATTTTCATCAAGCCATTTTAATCTCACGTGTTCAAAGCGCTTTACATTCTCGTTGATGCCGGGAATTGACAGGCAACCCTCCGGACGGCTTACCGGCTGCTCATCCTCAATAACTTCCAATTCAGGATTTATAAGCACCAATTTGAAATCCTTACATTCCGGAAAATCTTCTGCAAGTGGACTTCCATCAATGACTATCAGTGATATAGATTTACCAATCTGAGGTGCCGCCAGACCAACGCCGTCTGAATTATACATTGTTTCCCACATATTGGCAATCAATTCTTTCAAGTCAGGATAGTCCGGAGTTATATCTTCTGTCTCTTCTCTCAAGACAGGGTGTCCAATTAAATATACGGGTAGTATCATACTGAATTATATTCTTAATTTCAATCACACGAGATGTGCCACCCAATAATCGCGGTCGCCGGGGAGAAGGTCAACCACAGGGATTTCAATCATGGTGTAGCAACCCGGTTGCATTCTCATTGATGCGCGTGCCACACACACCAATACCTGACCGGTCAAAGCAGGATTATTGATTTTCATATCAAACTCAAGCAGTTGATTATGGGTTTTACCTGATACACCTTTTCGCACAAGGTTAACTCCATGACCCACATCATTGAGGGCATCAACAGAGTCTACTTGCATTACATGAGTTTCATCTGACGCAAAATAGGGGTCAGCCTTAATTGCGGCAGCCACTTTTTCCAATTCGTAGCCCGGAAGGAGTTCAACATATACCATGCGGCGATGTATGCCTGTGCCAATGGGAATTGTCATGGAAAGCGCATCTTTGACCCCTTCTATCGCTTTGACTGCGACGGTGTGACCCATAGAGCGACCGGGTCCGAAATTAGTGTATGTGATCCCTTTGGGTGCTATTGCTTCCATAAGGGTTCTCACTACAGAATCGCTGCCCGGATCCCAACCGGAGGAGATAATGCTCACTGCGTTCCCTTGTTTGGCAGTCTCGCCGAGAGATTTTCTCAGTTGAGGGATTTGGGTATGAATATCAAAACTGTCGACTGTGTTTATGCCGAGAGCCAAAATTTCTTTAGCTGTTTTTTCAATACTTCTTGTCGGACCGGAAAGGATAGCGACATCAACATTATCAAGTTCAGAAATACTGCCTGCCACCTTAATGTCTGCAGGGATACCGTCTTTCAAGGAGGGATTGCGGCGCACAATGCCCGCTACTTCAAAATCGGGCGCTTCAAGGAGCGCCTCAAGGGCTGCACGGCCGATGTTGCCGAAGCCCACAATTGCTGCACGTATCTTTTTCATACTGCAAATTTAATATTTTTTTACTAATTTTGTAATCCGTTTTCGGGGTTATGACTTGTTATGGTCTAAAAAANTTCNGAAANCAAGNTTNCTATAAGGTATANAATCTTCAAAANTAAAGACNAAANGGATTGGCTAATNGATTTNCNTACTCCGAATACTGTCTCGCTTGCCAACACGATACTACTTTACTCATTCGTGATTTTTGCAGGCATTTATCTGGGAAAGATAAAAATCTTCGGAGTGTCATTAGGTGTTACTTTTGTTTTATTTGTCGGCTTATTGATGGGTCACTTTGGATATACAGTCCAAGGGGATACGCTTCATTTCTTGCGAGAATTCGGCTTGATATTGTTTATATTCTCCATCGGTATGCAGGTCGGTCCCGGCTTTTTCTCCTCTTTTAAAGAGGGTGGCATAAGAATGAATGGTCTTGCCATGACCGGTATCGGCTTAAATGTTGTGGTGATGTTGGCAATATATTTTTTCCAGGGTGGTGCCGAAGGGTCAACCACGATTCAGGAAATGGTCGGCATAATGAGCGGAGCCGTAACCAATACCCCGGGACTCGGTGCAGCTCAGCAGACAGTGCTTCAAATTCATGATGATGCCTATAATATCAGTCAGCAGATGTCGATGGGTTACGCAGCGGCTTATCCCTTAGGTGTTGTGGGTATAATCCTGACGATGATAATTTTGCGAAAGGTATTCAAAATTGATGTCGACAAAGAGATTAATGAGATCGAGGATGACAAGAAAGCTTCACTTATGGCTCCGCATCGCGTAACATTCAGAGTTACGAATGATTTGATAGAGGGATTGACCATTAGAAAATTGCACACTTTAATCTCGGCGGATTTTGTTGTGTCACGCATTGAAACTCCGGATAAAAATGAAATTATCCCGAATGCGGATAATGTATTGCAACTTGACGATCTCGTATTGATAATCTGTTCTATAAAAGATGAAGAAATATTCAATAGATTTATAGGTCCGAAAGTTGAGAAGAAATGGGAGATGGATAAAGGACCAATAGTATCACGCCGAATCATCGTAACCAAAACGGAATACAATGGAGCGAAACTGGGTTCGTTGCACATGCGCACGGCATACGGATTGAACGTAACAAGGGTTAACCGCGCCGGAGTGGATTTATTGGCATCTCCGAATATAAGATTGCAGATGGGCGACCGCATCACAGTTGTCGGCAAACTTGATGANANAAACTCNGTTGCTTCNAAATNGNGCAATTCNATGAAGCGCCTCAACGAGCCTANCTTGATAACGATGTTTATCGGAATTTTCTTGGGCATATTGGTAGGATCAATTCCTCTTCAGTTCCCCGGGATGTCAGTCCCTATGAAATTAGGTTTGGCAGGGGGACCTTTGATTGTAGCGATTCTTTTGAGTGCTTTCGGCACAAAGATTCATTTAGTTACCTATACAAATTCTTCCGCCAATCTTTTGCTGAGGGAGATAGGTATATGTTTGTTCCTCGCTTCAGTGGGAATAGCAGCAGGTAAGAATTTTGCATCCACGGTGTTTAATTTGCAGGGAGCAACATGGGTAGGATATGGCTTTCTGATAACATTTATTCCTTTATTGGTGGTAGGAATTATTGCCAGAGCTAAATACAAGATGAATTATCTTCAGATAATCGGTATGCTTAGCGGCAATTACACAGATCCTCCGGCACTCGCATACGCCAATAAGGTCGGTAATAATGATGCACCGGCAGTGGCATATTCCACAGTATATCCTCTGACGATGTTTATGCGCGTGATAGTGGCACAGGTGATTATCTTGGCATTCATGGCGTAAATTTCAGGCGAGGGGAGAGAAATATTTTGTGGAATGGAAAAAAAGTATTAAATTTGCAAGCCAATTGTAGCGGGATCGCGACCTGCTGCGAAATAGAGTATAACAAATTTTAACTGCAGTAAATTAAAAATGAAAAAAGATCTTCATCCCTCAAACTATCGTGAAGTGGTGTTCAAAGATATGTCAAACGACGAAATCTTTATCACACGTTCCACCGTTGCTTCAAGGGAAACAATTGAAATTGACGGCAAAGAATATCCTTTGGTAAAACTTGAAATCACAAGTTCATCTCACCCGTTCTTCACCGGTAAGCAGAAACTCGTTGACACTGCAGGACGTGTCGACAAATTCCGCAGCCGTTACGGTAATCGTTCCAAGAAATAAGATTCTTGCCGAGACAATAAAAAATCAGTCGCTTCCATTTTTTGGAGCGACTGATTTTTTATTGTTATCCGATGTTTTATGTCAGCATTTAACATTAAGCCCGACTCTTCATGAAAAGAATCGGGCTTTATGCAGTATCACTAATATGATTTAGGATTCGAATTCGATAAGCGGCTGGTCGGTGCCGACTACATCATTTTCGCCTACCAAGATACGTTTAACAGTACCTTCCATATCGCTTGCCAAGTCATTTTCCATCTTCATGGCTTCATAAACGAGAACATTTTGACCTTGCTTAACNACATCTCCCGGTTTAACGAGAATTTCAATGATTGTNCCGNCCATCNGNNCTTTCAATGTTGGTCCGGAGATTGCCTCTTTAGGTTCTTCTGCTTTTGCTTCCTCTTTTTTCTCGGGAGCCGGAGCAGCAGCTTTTGCAGCCTCATATTCTGCTTTACGCTTGTTTTTCAAGAAGCCGGTAGCCACAGCCGGGAGGAGTTCAAGAAGAAGATATTCTTCATCGTTTTGAGCAAGTTTAACGCCACCGAATTCCGGGAGTTCAGGATTAGCCGGCTTGCGATAAGAATCCACGTTGTAGGGTGTTTCAACCGGAGATCCTGTGATTTGCTGACGGAAATTGGGATCAACAGGGACAGGAGTTTTGCCGTATTCCCCTTTCACAAGAGCAACAAACTGGTTATTCTTGTTGGTATAATCGGCTGCTCCTTTGCGGCGGTCGAGAGCCAAAGCCACTGCTTGAGAACCGACAATCTGAGAAGTCGGAGTTACGAGGGGTACCAATCCCGCGTCTCTGCGCACCTTCGGGATAAGAGCCATTGCTTCATTAAGCACGTCTTCTGCATTCAACTGGCGGAGATTAGCCACCATGTTCGAGTACATACCACCGGGAACCTCCGCATTCTTAACGAGCTCATTCGGTTTCGGGAAGCCGAAATATTCTTCAATCTTATGGCAGGCTGCCAAGAGGTCTTCTTCTCTATTCTCAGAAGCGGCTTTGATGGCTTTATCAAATTCTGCATCAATTTCAGCAGGCATGTTTTTGTAATATTCGTCAAAGTCATTTGGCCATTTGTCTTTGTTGAGGTCAAATGCTGCCAATGCCTTACGTGCATCTTTGAGTTTCTCGCGAATTTTTGCAACAGCCTCCATATTGACATCGACAGTGATGCCGAGTTTCTGACAGAAAATCCATACGAGTTCAATAGCGGGTGCTGCCGAACCTCCTCCAAACCACCAGATGTTTGTGTCCACAATATCGACACCTTTAATTATGGCTGTCAATACTGAAGCAAGACCATATCCGGGTGTGCAATGAGTATGGAAGTCAACGGGAACTTTAACCGCCTGTTTCAATTTGGGCATGAGAGAGAAGATACGAGCCGGGTTTACGAGTCCTGCCATATCTTTTAGGGTAATCATCTTTGCGCCCAAACGCTCCATCTCTTTTGCCTTTTCCACGAAATATTCATCTGTGAATATCTTTTCCGGAACAGCGGGAGCCGGCTCAGCTCCGCCAAACAAGCGGGCAAAGAAACCTTTTTTCTTTACGGGAGCAGGAGCTTCCTCTTTCGGGTCAACTGTGTAGCAAACCGCTGCATCGGCAATGCCACCCAACTCATTAATCATGCGGATTGAACCCTTGATGTTGTCAATATCATTGAGAGCATCGAAAATTCGCATCACATTCAAGCCGTTCTTGATTGCCTCTTTATAGAATCCTTCAAGCACATATTCAGGATATGGGACGTAACCAAAGAGGTTGCGACCGCGTGAAAGGGNAGAAAGAAGAGAAATGCCTTTCATCTCTTTAGAGCAAGCACGCAAGCGCTCCCAAGGGGATTCGCCNAGATATCTCATTACAGANNCGGGTACTNCACCGCCCCACACNTCCATNATGTAAAAATGTGCATCACGATAAAGGGGGAGAAGTGCATCTACATTCTCCTGCTTCATACGAGTTGCAAACAATGATTGCTGACCGTCGCGAAGGGTGAGATNNCNANTTTTCAGTACTTTTNCCATNGTTAAATTAGATTAGATATATAAATTATTTATTTGATGCGTAAGTAAAAAAGTATTTTTATAGTTAATAGGCGATAAATAAATATCATGACCGCTAAATTAAACAATTTTTCTGAATTGAAAAATAAACATTTAAAANTTATCAAAAANTGTTTGAATTNAACAATTCATANTCTTAGTCAAAGANCCCATCCACTGCCTCTATTTCTTCAGCTCCGGATGCGGATGAGAAATTCCAATCGTTGCCATCACATGGTGTGAAATTATCAGGGAATTGGAATTTTGCATCTTGAGAATAGGGGAGTTTCGGGTCGGAATATACTTTTTTCATATATAATCCATAAATGGGGAGAGCTGCTTTGGCTCCTTGTCCGTATGCCATAGAATTGAAATGAATGTAGCGATCCTCTCCACCAACCCAGACGCCGGTGACCAGGTCGGGAGTGAAGCCCATAAACCATGCATCCGAATTATAGTTTGTCGTACCGGTCTTTCCGCCCATCTGTGCATTTATGCCATAACTTCCTCTTAGTCCCCGACCGGTGCCTTTATCCACTACGTCAAACAGGACGGAGATAATTTTGTAGGTTGCGTTTTCCGACAGCGCCTCAGTGCGATGAGCAGTAGGAGAATATATGACATTTCCCTGATTATCTTCGATACGGGTGACGTAGACAGGGTCTACGCGAATACCTTTATTTGCAAAAGTGGAATATCCACCCACCATCTCTTTTACTGATGCATCGAAAGAGCCGAGAGCGAGTGTGGCGTTTGGAGTAAGAAATCCGGAAATGCNGTAAAGGCGAAGTTTGTTGACAAAATTCGGAACTTTCAGTGCATCTATTACTCGTGCGGAAATNCAGTNNTTTGAAGTGGTCAACGCCCACCNCAGGTCCACCATTTCTCCGATGCGGCTTGAGCCGGAGTTGCGCGGCTTCCATCCTCCGAGATTAGGCTGTGCGTTCAGGAAGGTGTCGCAAGGGTCATAATCCTGTTCAAAAGCAAGAGCATACAGATATGGTTTTGCTGTAGANCCTACCTGTCTTTTNCCCCNGCTCACCATTGTCATNTTNAAAATATGAAAAGTCAGGACCGCCTACGTATGCCTTGACATAACCGGTCACGGGATCCATTGACATTAAGCCTGTGCGCAGAATAGACTTCATATAAAGGAGAGAATCATAAGGCGACATCTCTACAGTCTTGGAGCCGGGCACAATTTTGCCGTTCTCTTTAACGTAGGCAAAAATGTCCATTGTGAACTTTTCATTGAAAGCTCTGTCAATTTCTGCATCGCTTGCTCCATTTGCTTTCATCACGCGATATCTTTCCGTTTGTTTTATTGCCTGTTTGATAAGATTTTTGGCGGCAGCAGTGGAAATTTCAGCAGTATTTGACGAATACGGACCCAGAGCAGAACCTCTTTTCTCAGCATTGAAGGCAGGTTGGAGATACCCTCCGAGATGTTGATTGACTGCCTCTTCTGCGTATTGTTGCATTCTGACATCTATTGTGGAATAGATTTTCAATCCGTCGGTATAGAGATTATAATATGACCCGTCAGGCTTTGGATTTTTAATTATCCATCCGTAAAGGGGATTATCCTCCCATAAGGTGGAATCAGTGGTATAGTTACCGTAAGCGATGTTATACGCCACTTCGGAGGAATAATTGCTGCGATAGGGACGCTCCGGCTTTTTAGCAGTCATCATTTTCCTGATTTCTTCTCTTAGATAAGGGGCTCCACCTTCGCGGTGGTCGACTTTATGATAATCTAATCCGAGTGGCATCTCCTGATAGGAACGTGCTTCTTCGGGAGTCAGGTATCCTGCTTTCACCATTTGGTCAATTACCGTATTNCTTCGTCCAAGGGTGCGTTCAGGATGTCGTAAAGGATTGTAGTAAGAAGGATTTTTCAACATTCCTACAAGCATAGCAGCCTCCGGCACAGTCAATTGCCCCGGTTCTTTCCCGAAATACACATTTGCGGCAGTTTTGATGCCGACAGCATTATTGAGGAAGTCAAAGCGATTAAGATACATATTGATAATCTCATCCTTTGTATAGAAACGCTCAAGTTTGATGGCAATCATCCATTCAATAGGCTTTTGAAGCGCACGTTTGAAGAGATTGGTGGATGGTTGAGAATATAATTGTTTCGCCAATTGTTGTGTTATGGTCGACCCGCCTCCGCTGGATTTGTGTCTGAGCAAGAGAGTTTTCACCATTGTTCTGCCAAGTGCCATGAAGTCAATACCGCTATGATTCATGAATCTTGCATCCTCAGTGGCAATCAATGCATCAATCACATGAGGTGATACGGAATCATAATCATTATAGACTCTGTTTCCGGCGCCATAGAAATATCGCCCTAATTCCGTGGTGCCATCAGAAGCATACACTACTGAAGCCAATTTATCGTGGGGGTCTTCCAATTCTTCAATGGGAGGCATATAGCCGATCACGCCATTATAAATGAGCAGAAGAAGAATGGCTATCAATAAGCCGAACCCGAGAAAAGAACCCCAAAGCAATTTGACTATTTTATCGGATTTGGATTTCTGTTTGGAAATTTTATCGTGTTGATTAGTAGTGATTCCGGTTTTCATGTTGAATTGATTACGGTTTTTTACGTACTGAAAATCCAAAGGTGCCGAGGAGCTCTCCGAGAGCATAATAACCGCCGTGTGCGTATGCTATCAGTCCGGCATCTTTGAGAGAGAAGGCTCCGGTAGAAGAATCAATATATCGTTCATCGGCGCGTAAGCAGAGCACTTCCGCCAGCATCATGTCGTGGCTGCCAAGTCGGATAATCTCTTTAATTCTACATTCGATAGATAAAGGTGATTCCTTGATGGAAGGAGATTTAACCATTTCCCCGGGTTCGGGAGTCAGCCCGGTCTCTTTCCATTTGTCATAATCTTTGCCTGAACGCACACCGACCCAATNTGTGNCACGAGCCATAAAAGNNGTGGTGAGATTCATTGTAAATTCCATATTTTTANCNAGCAGGNGATANNAATATCTTTCCGGACGNNCGCTGATGTAANGCATGGCGGGATTTGTGCAAATTGTCCNCGTCCATGCCACAGTCANCATATTNCAATNTTGTGGGGAATCTCCACATGTGATGATGGCGGCAGGCGCAGGATAAACCATCGTGCCTNCTTTCCATGTGATTTTACTCATANTTTTANCAAAAATTAAAATTGATTCTAATTGTTGGTAAAATTATTGATTAAAATTCTGTCGATTATTTTACGCAGACCTTTTTGCCGTTGATAATATATAGACCGGCTGGAAGGCCATTCAAAATGTTGGCATTTCCGGATGCAACTGTGATGCCGTTGAGATTGCAGACAGTGTAATATTCTTCAGCCTGCAGACCTTCAATAACTTTGACAGCAGTATCAACTTTGCCAATATAATAGACTACTGTGATAGGTTCTGAATACATCACATTATCTATGGTCAGGTAATTCGGCTTGATGGTGAAAGTGTAAGTGCCGTCTGCCCATTCGATTGTGTCTTTACCGTATTTATAGATAAAAGATTTGGTTTTGCGATCTACGTCAGGATATGTACCTCCGGGAATTTTCTCTGCGACAGCTTCAATATCGCCATTGGGGACATACATAAGAGTTGCCCCTCCATTTGATTCATAGTCGAGAGTTGAAGAGTTTTTAGCATCCGGAAAAGCAACGGAAATTGTCTTAAGGTCGGACACTACCGATTCAGCAACGGGCGTGAGGACGAAGGGGAATTCCGATATTACTTCATTTTTATATTCGTATGTATACTCGGCAGCGGGAAGATTGATATAATCATCATCCTCACCCGGGACAATAAAAATTCCTGCGGGCACGACTATATGATATGTGCCTGAAATCAGGAAATCAGGGTCAGGAACATTCTCTTTATTGGGGTCTTCATTTTCACGCGCGAAGTTGAATTGCACTTTGTTGTTGATTGTCGGGTCAATCAAATCCCCCGAACCATTTCCTCCGTTGTCGTCATCGTCAACATCGCTGCCTCCCATAACTGATGTTATTGTAATTTCAGTTTCTGAGGCAGGAGAGAGTGTGCGGATAAGTTCTCCGTCGCGATATAAAGACACAACTTGGTTACTCTCACGGTTGATATTTACTCCATCAACGTGCACGGTCCATATCACTATACCCATTCCCCATTCCCCATTCTGTGTGTCGTTTAGATATACAACTTGTTCCGGCGGAACTGAAAGTGAATATTCCTTCGGTAATTGAGCATAACAGGCTAAACCTGCTGAAAGGAGCAATCCTGTAAATAAAGTAGATTTAAAATTCATAAAATATATTTTTAAACGTAATGCTTATTAATAACTTTTTAGCAAGTGTCTAAATCAATTGCAATGGGTAAAATTAATTATTAAAATCCGGTTATGCAACAAAAAAAAGGTGTTAAGCAGTAAAAGGGGAAAGAAATTAGAGGACAATTACGGAAGTGTACACGTAAAGAATTAATAATTGTCTATTATATGCCCACATGGCTTCCTCGGAGAACGAAAAAAGATAATGTTTAATGGTTATTTAATCAATCACAAAAACCTCCGAACATAAAAATGCGGATGACCTTGCCAGTCATCCGCATTCAAAATATTATTCCTTATACTAAATCTTAATGTTTGGAGGTAGAGGGTTGGAAGAGTTGAGCTACCGCCTCAGCCAATTCCTTTGAGGCATCCTCAGTGTTCTCTTCTGCAACGTCCACACCGTCAAGCACCCATGTGTTGGGGAGGAAATGACGAATCTCCTCGCGAACTTTTCCGGCAGGTTCCTTAGTGGAAATAACGGGCACCACTCTCTTGCCTGTAAAGTCATAACTGTCGAAGAAAGTCAAAACCGGTGTAGGAACACTATCCCACCAATTCGGGGCAATCAACAAAATATCCTTTACATATTTCATTCCTCCATATTTAGCCGTGAGTTCAGGGCGCGACTTGAGGTCTTTCNCTNCCTTTNTNGCAANNTCAAAAAGTTTGGGGTCAGAAGGATATTCTTCTGTAGGAGTAATTACAAACGTCTCAAATTCAACCCCTTTCTCTTTCAAAAGAGCTTCGGCTTGCTTTGCAAGTTTTGCAGAATTTGATGTTTCTTCATTACCCTTTTGTGCAAAATAAGCGATTAAATATTTTTCGGTATTCATAATAAAGTTTTGTTAAATGTTTTTCAATAGTATAAAGCATTTAATCCCGATTTTGTTCATCATTGAGATAATTAATTTTCCAACTTGTTTCCTATAATTAAGGATGGTTTTCGGGGAATTTTGCACGGATCGTATAAATTAATTAATACCATAGGGAGTATAGGTTCCGGTTTTTCCAAAAAGCCTGCCAAATATGCCAGATATCCGATAATAGCATCAGCAGGATATTTTTTTCTGAGCGACTCCATATTTAAATCTCCATCCCTTTTTGAAAGGCGTTTTCCTTCCATATTGCAAATTAAAGGGAGATGCATGAATTCAGGCGCGGAATAACCTAAAAAAATATGAATATGTATTTGAGGGGCAGAGGAGCTCAATAAGTCATGCCCTCTTATAACCCGGTCAATTCCCATCAAAGCATCATCAACCACAACTGCTATTTGATATGCCCAGGCGCCATCGCTGCGTCTCATCACCATATCTCCGAATTCCTGCCGGATATTATAATTTTGCTCTCCGAAGAGGATATCGTTAAAACTGATTTCAACATCCGGTATGTATAACCTAAGGTTCCGGTGCTGAGAGGTAAGTTGAGGAAAAGTAAATTGATTGTATGGAATAATGTCGGGTCGGCAAGTGCCGGGATAAATAAGTCTGCCGTCAGAAGCATGAGGAGCTTGAGTGGCGGATAAATCAGCGCGCGTGCATTTGCAAGGATAAATAAGTCCTTGTCTCCATAGCGTTTTTAATGCTTCCAAATAGTGATTAGTGCGTTTGCTCTGGGAGTAGGGTCCGGTATCTCCGACATCTGATAGACCTCCTTCCTCAAAATTGAGATGGAGCCAGTCAAGGTCATCCTCTATAATACGGGCATATTCTATTCTGGAGCGTTGAGGGTCAAGGTCTTCAATGCGAAGAATTCTACGGACTCCGCGACTTGAACCATCAAGCCAGGTGATGAGGGCTGTGAAAACGTTTCCCAGGTGCATACGCCCCGAAGGTGAAGGCGCAAATCTGACCGCATTCCTATAATTATCATCGTTAATTCCCATGCTCGGAAATGAGTTGGGCGCGGATGACCGCGCCCATAATAATTCTAATCTCTAATTCTTAAAATATTATTTAACTCCAAGNTCTGCAAGCACTTNATCGNTGTNTTTGTCCGCCTTTACAACAGTNGCTTCATAATCCNCNTTNGAAGCCATATCTTCCCNCACTTCGACATAGAATTTGATCTTTGGTTCGGTGCCTGAAGGACGGATTGAAACCTTGTCGCCTGCCTCTGTGAAGAATTGNAGCACGTTGNTTGTGGTCGGGAAATTCAATTTTTCAATTTCACCGGTCTTCAGATTCTTGCAGTTCAAATCAGCATAATCCTTAATGGTCACTACGGGTGAACCTGCAAGTTCTTTCGGCGGATTCTCACGGAAATTCTTCATCATTGCCACGATTTCATCAGCGCCTGATTTCCCGGGTCGCACTACGCTTACGCCGCGTTCGCGCGAGAAGCCGTATTCTGCATAAATATTAATCAGGAGTTCATAGATATCCAATCCTTTTTCTGCAGCCCAGGCAGCTATTTCGCACATCATGGAAATAGCGGAAACGGAATCTTTGTCGCGACAGAAAGTTTCAGCCAAGAACCCATAGCTCTCTTCGCCGCCACCGAGATAACGCGCTTCCCCTTCGAGATTTCTCATCACATCGGCAATCCATTTGAATCCTGTGTAGCAATCATAGCATTTAACGTTATTTGCATCGGCAATGCGTTTGATTGTCTCGGTGGTTACGATAGTCTTAACGCAATATTCATTACCTGTGATTTTGCCTAATTCTACGTTGCGTGTGATAAGGTAATAAAGGAATATCATTACGATTTGATTACCGTTGACAAGCTGATAGTTCCCTTTCTTATCCCTTACTACCAATCCGATTCTGTCAGCATCCGGGTCTGAAGCGAGCACAAGGCTTGCGCCGGTCTCCTTCGCTTTATTGATAGCCAAAGTCATTGCTTCTGCATTTTCCGGATTGGGAGATACGACTGTCGGGAAATTACCATCCTGTATATCTTGTTCCGGAACGTGGATGATATTGTTGAAACCCCACATCTTCAGGGAATCATACATCAAAGAGGAGCCGACGCCATGAATCGGAGTATATACGATTTTCATATCGGCGTGTTTCTTGCAAGCCTCAGGAGATAAGGACAGACCGTGAATATCATTTAGATAGGGTTCGTCTACATCTTTACCGATAATTTGAATCAAATCTTTGTCGGGAGTGAATTTGATTTGGTCTACTGACGTGATGGCATTTACGTATGCGATTGTCTCGACGTCGTGGGGTGCAATCATCTGGGCACCATCGCTCCAATAGGCTTTATAGCCGTTATATTCTTTCGGATTGTGAGAAGCGGTAATGTTAACTCCGCTTTGGCATCCGAGGCGACGGATTGCGTAAGAAACTTCCGGAGTAGGACGGCAACCGTCGAAAAGATAAACCTTGATTCCATTGGCTGAGAAAATATCCGCAACCATTTCGGCAAATTTCCTTGAATTGTTTCTGACATCGTGACCGACAACCACACTGATTTGAGGAAGGTCTTTGAAACAATCATTGAGATAATTTGCGAGTCCTTGTGTAGCAGCGCCCACAGTGTAAATATTCATTCTGTTGGTGCCGGCTCCCATTATGCCGCGAAGACCGCCTGTGCCAAATTCCAAATCCTTATAAAAGGCATCAATAAGTTCAGATTTGTCGGGATTGTCAAGCAGAGCTTTCACTGCTGCGCGAGTCTCTTCATCATATTGAGGACCAAGCCATTTCTCGGCTCTCTCAATACAGGTTTTCAATAAAGCATCGTTGTCCATAAATTTTATATGAAAATATTAAAAATTGTCTCTTGGGATTATTCTATTATTTTAATTATTCAAAATCTATATATACTTACAAACACAAAAATAATAAAAATTGCTCGAAAAACATGAAATTTTTGCACTCTGAAAGAAAAATCATTAAATTTGCGTAATAGAGGATGGTAGAAATTTCAGGAAAGTTCAGAAAATCAGTTTAGACAATGTTATTATCAATGACCGGTTTTGGAAGAGCTACAGCCTCTTCCGGTTCGAGAAAAATCTCAGTGGAAATCAAATCGTTGAATTCCAAACAACTTGACTTATTTATCCGTATCCCGGCTTATTTTCGTGAAATTGAGATTGAAGCCCGCAATGCAATATCTCCTTTAATTGAGCGAGGCAAGGTGGAAATGAGCGTCAATGTTGAGAATATTACGGAAAATGCGCCGTCAGCAATAAATATCCCGGTTTTGCGTAATTATAAGAGTCAAATTGAAGAAATGATGAGGGAACTGGCTATCGATGCTCCTGCAGATTGGTATTCCACGCTTTTGAGACTTCCGGACTCTCTACAAACCAAGATTGAAGAGATAGCTGATGATGACAAGTCTGCCCTTTTGGATGCAACAATAAAAGCAGCGGAAGCTTTGACTGAGTTCAGGGTGCAGGAGGGGAGAAAACTTTATGATTTTTTCTGTAATAAAATTTCCAACATAAGAAAATTGCTTTCTGCCATTGAGCCTTTTGAGAAAGATAGAGTGGAAAAAATACGTGTCAGACTTGAAGAGCAATTGAGTTCTCTTCATAATGTGGATTATGACAAAGGACGTCTTGAACAGGAACTCATATTTTATATTGAGAAACTTGATGTAAATGAAGAGAAATTAAGGCTGTCTTCTCATTTGGATTATTTTATGGAGACAATGGGAGCGCCCGACGGAGAGAGAGCAGAATCCGGACAAGGGAAAAAACTCGGTTTTATTTCTCAAGAAATGGGTAGAGAAATCAATACTCTCGGTTCAAAGAGTAATAATGCCGATATGCAGAAAATCGTGGTGAAGATGAAAGATGAACTTGAGCAAATAAAGGAGCAAGTTTTAAATGTATTATAATCTTACTCAGAAATAACTCCACAATACCGTTAAAGATGAAAGGAAAAATCATAATTCTATCCGCTCCTTCCGGCACCGGCAAATCAACGATTATCTCAAACATAATCAATCATCCTGATTTGAAACTGGGATTCTCAATTTCCGCAACAAGTCGCGCTCCGAGAGGGGAAGAGAAAGATGGTAAAGAATATTATTTCATTTCAAATGACGAGTTCCGGAAAAAGATTGCGGCAGGTGAATTTGTGGAATGGGAGGAGGTCTATCCAGGCACCTGCTATGGCACACTAAAGAGCGAAGTGGAGCGAATTACCTCCTCGGGAAGAAATCTGATAATGGATATAGATGTAAAAGGGGGAATCAACGTGAAGCGATTTTTCGGAGATGAGGCAATGTCGATATTCATACTGCCTCCGAATATGGAAGAACTTGAAAAAAGACTTCGCGGACGGGCCACCGACGATGAGGCTACCATTTGCAAGAGATTGGCTAAGGCTGAGTATGAAATGAGTTTCTCCGATAAGTTTGATCATAGGGTAGTGAATGATGATATTGAAAAGGCTTCGGAGGATGTGGCTCAACTAATCCGAAATTTTATCAGATAAATTCATCTTAAGACTTCAATCTACGAATAACCTACCTTTATCAATGAATAAAAAAGAAATAGGTATTTNTGGCGGTAGTTTCAATCCCATTCATAAAGGGCATATTGGCGTGGCAGTAGCAGCNTTAAAATCCNNAATTGTTGATGAAGTCTATTTAATGGTTAGCCCGGAAAATCCTTTAAAGACAGGAAAAGAGATTGCTCCGATAAAGGCGCGATTGGAAATGGCTGAGTTAGCGCTTAAATACATGCCGGATGAGATCAAAAATAAAATCAAGGTTTCAGATTTCGAAACAACTTTACCGCTACCTTCTTATACTTTCCATACGTTGGAAGCATTGTCAAGAACATTCCCGGATAAAGGCTTTCGCTGGATAATCGGAGGAGATAATCTTGAAATTTTCGACAAGTGGAAAAACGGTAAGGAAATTTTGGAGAATTATGGAGTAATAATCTACCCTCGGGACACTGCGGATAAAAACCATTTAAGCAAACTCTTTTCAGAAATTGTTTTACGAAGTGGAGCAATTGAATCCTCAAGAAACCATATTCTGCCGGATCCGGCACTATTCCCATATTCCTCAACTGAAATAAGGGAATATTGCAAAGCGGGAGATATGGAAAGATTAAAGGGAGCTGTAGGAGATGCGGTTGCCGAATATATTATCAAAAATAAAATTTACAAATAAATGAAAGATAACGAACTTCGCAGACGCCTGTTAGGAATAACAGCGCTGGCATCTGAATATTGCATAACTGTAGAGAATGCCTCAGAGATGGAGCGAAATGAATTTATGGTAAAAATTCTCAATTTGCTCCCGAAAATTTATGTCGAGTTTCTCGATTTGGTGCCCGGCTCTGAAAAGAAATGTCATTGCGGAGCGGGTCATCACCATGATGAAGAATGCGATTGGGAGGATGATTGCCATTGTCAGCGCGAAAATGCTCCGGAAGAAATATATGAATTTGCAC
>WFMC01000056.1 GCA_009177205.1 Bacteroidales bacterium | reverse complement strand
GACTTTTGAACAGGCACAGTGAAAGCCACGTTATCACAATGCTGGCGGAAATATCTGATGAAATCAGATTCCTTTTCTCTTTTGAGCCTGTATCCTTTGCGATCTTCAAGCATTTCCTGTTCTTTCTCAAATCTTATCTTCTCAGCAAGCATGAGAGTGTTCTTATTTTGCTGACGCTCCTGAGCATTACAGGGATGAAGCCACACATACAAGTTCAGTGATTCCTTTTTCCTGTTGTGCTTAATTTGATATTTCGGTTTTCCTTTCATTGCACCTGATTCATACAGCAAAGGATTTCCGTCATCATCATAGAGCGGAGTCTCGGTTCGTCCGAGATAATACTCCAGCCAGAGACTTGCCCGTCCGTCAGACATCTCACGCTGGACGAGTTTTGGATTTTGTTTGATTTTATTTGGTAGTCTGCCCATAAAGGATTAATTTTGTGTTCGTAACGCAAAGATAATATCGTGTTGTGAAACACGAAAATAGTCCTCAACATCTATTAACAAATGAAAGAGCAAAAAGGTGTACTTATGGTGTACTAATTGCGAAAATTGATATAAATCAGAGAAAACAGATTAAATGCCAGTTATATCTAACTGTCTGATAAGCAAAATTATTGGTTCTAACGGNTTATATCGGTTTTGCTAACCTAAAAACATACCTTNCNATGAACCAATGTTCATCAATGAATANTCTCATGAGAAACTCACCTCGTAACACTGGNAACCTCGTAACACAAGGNTAGTTTTCACTTGCTTTATGCGTTTCAGTCGCATATCTCTAAAAGGATAGAGAAAGCGTGTTTGTTTACAGGGATTTAGCGTAATGCTCGGTATTGCCAAAGTTATGCCAACTTATGCCAATTTTGTAAATTATGAAATCACTTTATGGCTGCTCAATGTTTCAGTAATACAGTCGACTGAAAATCCGATCAGTTCTTCGGCAGATTGAATATATGAAAGTTTGGTCATAATCGTGATTGACTGTCCGGAAAGTCATTTGAACGTGTTTCCAATCGCTCATTCGGCTATGTAGTCGAATAAGAAACTGACCAAATGGATGTCTGACTGGCTGAACGGCTGTACCTGCAATCAGCTGACCATATAGTCAATTTTATGCTCTTATGAATGAAGAGCCGTTCTACCCGGACATGGTTATCAAGCCGGGAGATTATGGCAATCGTTGCCACCAATATTCTATTGTTTTACCACTAATCCCCCTCAATTATGGACTATATTATGATTGAGCGCACAATGTTTGACGCGCTCGTAAGAGGTGTGCGTGAATGTCGCTCCACTCTT
>WFMC01000047.1 GCA_009177205.1 Bacteroidales bacterium | reverse complement strand
GTCTGTCGACGCGAAAGATCAACTCCGGACTTTTCTATTTCTAATAAAGCAGACCCGGTGTAATATATTTTCAAATCCTTATAAACATCATAAAAATTCTTTAGGAATCTGCTCCAATTCTGATAGGTATGTACTTCGTCAAGATATAACTCCCTCACTCCTCGCGAATATAAATATTCAACCAAATCTTCCAATGAATGATTGGCAAACCACATATCATCGAGAGATGCGTACATCACTTCATCAGGATTCTTATGGTTATCCAGGATATGCTGGAGAAGGAGAGTCGTTTTGCCCACTCCACGCGAACCTTTAATTCCTACTATACGAGCATTCCAATTTATTCTATTATATAAATACCTTTTAAAATCTAGAGGTGTATCGCGTAATCGTTGGTAATAACGGCTTACCAAAGGATATATATCTTCTGAATTTATCGACATAATCTGGGAATTTTTATGGTTAACGTAGTGTTGTATCTCAAGTAAATTTAATTATATAACGCAAAGATAATAAAATTTGTAATATACAGTCGGCAATTTTTGACAATTTTTGTAATATGCAGTCGACAAATATTAATTAGTTTTGTAATATGAAGTCGTCAATTTTTGACGATTTTTGTAATATGCAGTCGTCAATTTTATTTTGATATAAGCATAATAAATTACTGAGAGCCGATTCCAACATGGAACCGGCTCTCAGTATCTTTAACTAACCTTAAATAAGTTGATCTGTGTTTTTAATTCAATCCCGGTAAGAAGAATGACGCGCCAACAGTATTTACGAGCCATTGATATACGCAACTTACGAGTCCAAGCAATAAGATGCCGCCGACACAAAGCGTCAAGGCAACCTTTTCACAACGACCTGTGCGGAAATATTCAATCTTAGGCTCATCTGCCTTAATCCACATTGCTTTAACTACCAACAAATAGTAATAAAGCGAAATGATAGTGTTAATCAATGCTACCAATACCAGCATATATAACGCCATTGAGCCGGACCCCGTAACAGATGTAAATATAAGAATCTTCGAGAAGAAGCCGNCAAACGGTGGAATACNANCNAATGAGAACATTGCNAAGGTCATTGCCACAGACAAATAAGGATTTGTCTTGTGAAGACCGTTATAATCATCCATATTCACAAATCCGGTGCGGTCTTCAATCAAGTTGATAACGGCAAACGCTCCGAGGTTGCTGACTACATATACCAATATGTAAAACATCATTGATGATAACCCGAGTTGATCGGCTGCCATAGCTCCGAGCATGATATANCCTGCTTGTGATACTGAAGAGAACGCCATGAAACNCTNCANGTTCTTCTGACNCATTGCAANCAGATTACCCACGGTAATTGTCAATATTATCACTGCGTAAAGCATCCATTCCCAAACTTCACTATATACTTGTCCGAATACTTGAACAAAGATTATGAAGAACGCGAATGCAGCAGCACCTTTTGACACGACCGATAAATATGCCGTAACGGGAGTAGGAGCACCTTCGTAAACATCACCGGTCCAAAGGTGAAATGGCACGAGGGAAAGTTTGAAGCCTATACCGGCGAGCACGAATGCCAAAGCCACAACCAACAATACACTCATTACGCCTCCATTGATTTGAGTGGCAATATCTGAGAAATATAGTGAACCACCGGAGAAAGCATATACGAAACTGATGCCGGTAAGAAGAATCGCTGAAGAGAATACGGCAGTCAATATATATTTGATAGCAGCTTCGTGGCTCTCATATTTATGCTTATTAAACGCCACCATAGCAGCAATTGGCAATGATGCAGCTTCCAAGCCGATGATGAAGAGCAGGAAGTGGCGGGCAGAAATCATCAGATACATTCCGAAGAGTGTCACCAACAACAATTCGTAAAATTCACCCTTTCTAATCACTACCACATCGGTCTCCACCCATTTTGCAGCTTCGAGCATACAGATGAAAGCACCTACATTCAGAATACACTTCATTGCCTTGCATGCCGGAGTGTCAACATACATCCCGCCAAAAACGCTTTGAGTACATTCGGGAACGATCCATATCGCCACTGTGCCCAACAGGAAGAGCACTGTAGTGAAAGGCGTGAGGAACTTCTTTCCGTTTTCCGGAGTGAAAGTATCAAAAAGGAATACGAGCAAGAAGATTCCCAGAATTATCAGTTCGGGCAACATTGCCCCAAATTGAGAATAGTCCATTTCTTATGTCAATTTAGATCGTTAGTGATTAGATTATATTCTGCAATGCCTTCACAATCGGGAGGAATGAATGTTGAATAGTCTCATTTATCCAATTAGGGAAGCAGCCGATTCCTGCGATGCAGATAATCAACGTTACTGTTGATAATCTCTCAAACCATGTTGCATCCGTAAGTTGCAGATGATGTTGGTCATAAACTTTACCCAAAAGGAGTTTACCAACAACTCTGAGGATATATACTGCGGTGATAACGATTGAGCAAGTCGCAGCCACGACAAATATTCTGTGGAACATATCTGCATCTTCCCATGCACCTACGAAGATTGTCATCTCAGCCACGAATCCTGAAAGACCCGGCAGACCGAGAGAAGCGAAACCCGCAATCATATAGCAGACACCTAAATATGGCATGATCTGCATCAATCCTCCCATCTCGCGAATGTCGCGGGTGTGGGTTCTTCCGTAAATCATACCGATTAATGCGAAGAAGAGTGCTGTCATCAAGCCGTGAGAAAGCATCTGCATGATCGCACCGGTCATTGCAGTGGTATTGAGCATGAGCAATGCGAAAAGCACCATGCCGCAGTGGCNCACNGNTGAATAAGCATNNATATATNTCAAGTCANTTTGAACGCAAGNCGAGAATNCACCGTATACCACACTGATANCNGTCAGNANAATGAAAATCCATGCAANTTCGTTTNCTNCTTGTGGAAGAAGATAGATAGCGATGCGGAAGCAACCGTAGCCACCGAGTTTCATCAATACGCCTGCGTGAAGCATTGACACCGCTGTCGGTGCGCATGCATGACCATCAGGACTCCATGTGTGAAACGGGAACATCGCTCCCAGAACGCCGAAGCCTACAAATGTGAAGCAGAAAAGAAGATTCTGCCATGTCGGGTCGACTGCATTATTATGTGCTATTTCAAGAATATTCCAGGTCAACTCTCCTCCTTCCGGAGCGCTGTGCCAATAGATGCCAAGCAAGCCGAGCATCAGGAAAGCGGATCCGCCCATCAACATCAGCGTCAATTTCATTGCTGAATATTCCTTTCTGCCTGTGCCCCAAACGCCAATCAGCAGATACATCGGAATCAAAGCCACCTCATAGAACATGAACATTGTGAACATGTCTATTGAGATAAAAAATCCGAAAACACCGGTGCTGAGCAAAGCAAACCAGAGGAAGAAGTTTTTGGGAAGAGGATTGATTTTCCATGAAGCGAATGTCCCTGCAAAGACAATGATAGCAGAAAGCATAAGCATTAACACAGATATACCGTCGACACCTACAGCCAAATGAATATTGAGAGGGGCATACCACATCCAGCTTCCGGTAAAGAGCATTTCATCATCTACTCCGGCGGCACGCAAATTGAGGAAATCAACACATAGCCAGATTGCCAACGCCAATAATGCAGTGCTGCCGACAACCATTACCGTGCGAATGGCAGCCATGCCGTTATTGCGGCATAATCCGAGACCCGCCATCATCAGGACGGGAATGATTACAAACCAGATTAATATATTTCCGAACATATTCGTAAGTTGTTTCTCTTGTTGTTGTTTTAATTATCGCTTCGGATTAAATCAGACAAAGACATGTGATAATTGCCAATGCCAGAGCTCCGCAGAAATACCAAAGGACGTAGGCTTGAACATTTCCGCTCTGGAAGCCGCGGATAGCGAAGCTGACTTTCTGAGTAATCTTGGCAAAACCATCCATAGTTGCGTCAATCACATGACGGTCAAACCATGCTATTGATTTGCAAATGCCATCGAAGATTATATTATGTGTAATAAAGAGATATATCTCATCCCAATAGAATCTGTGATAAGCGGCTGTCCAAAGTCCGGGCAACGCATTCTTGAATTTCTCGGGAAGATTATTTTTCTTGCGATACATCACTGTTGCCAAAAGTATTGCCAACACTGCTACAGTCAAAGAAGTTGCAGCTACAGGCGCTTCAATGTGAATGTGGTAGGGAGCGCCATTCCAAGTAACGAATTCGCCGAACGGAATGAAACCTGCAACACAGCTTATAGCAGCGAGGATAATCAAGGGAACAGACATTTGCCATGGTGCATCGTGAGGCTTGTGATGTTTATATTCCGGATTCTCTTCCCACCAGAATATGAGATAATAGAGACGGAACATATAGAAAGCAGTCAAGCCGGCAACCATTGTCATCCATGCTCCCCAGAACCAGTGGCGTGCAAACATTGCTGCAAGCATTTCATCTTTTGAGAAGAAGCCTGAGAAAGGATAAATACCGGCGATTGCCAAACATCCTATAAGGAATGTCCAGTGAGTTATAGGCATATATTTGCGCAAACCGCCCATCTTGGTATAATCATTCGAATGAACAGCGTGAATCAAGGCTCCGGCTCCGAGGAAGAGAAGCGCCTTAAACATAGCATGGGTAAACAGATGGAACATACCAGCCATATAGCCGAGTCCGCTATAATGTTCTCCGGATACGGCATAATCGCGAGCCACACCGAGTGAAACCATCATGAATGCTATTTGAGAAATAGTGGAGAACGCTAACACACGCTTGATGTCAACCTGCGTACAAGCCACAACTGCGGCATAGAAAGCCGTGATAGCGCCAACTACGCAGATAAATGTCATTGAAGCCTCTACAACGCAATAAACAGGGAACATTCGTGCCACCAAATATACGCCTGCCACAACCATTGTAGCAGCGTGGATAAGTGCAGACACCGGAGTCGGACCCTCCATAGCGTCAGGAAGCCATATATGCAACGGGAGCATTGCTGATTTACCCATACCGCCGGTGAATATCAACACCATCGCCCAAGTCAGAACCGAGCAACCCATAAACGTTGCGCCACCGGTTTCAGCCAATACATTCATCGGATTAGAAGTCATATCAACGAAATTGAACGTATCGGTGAAATAGGAGAGTGTCAGGATACCGAGCAAAAAGCCGAGGTCGGCAAAGCGGGTTACTATAAATGCCTTTTTAGATGCTGACACAGCTGAGGGCAATTTATAGAAAAAGCCGATCAAAAGGAATGAAGAGACACCCACGAGTTCCCAGAAAATATACATCTGGAAAATATTGGTTGCCACTACGAGACCTAACATAGAAAAAGAGAAGAGGGATAAGAAAGCATAATATCTTTGGAAGCCCCCTTCATGCTCCATGTAGCCCCAACTATAAAGATGCACCATAAAAGAGATAGTGGTGATCACCACTAACATCAGTGCAGAAATCGGATCAAGCAAGAATCCGAGTTTCACCACGAGTTTATCGGTGAATGCAAGCCATGTTACATCAAATACTTGATATTGCTGGCGAATCCCGTCGATGATGAAATCCGGAGAACCGCTGAAGAAATAAGTGAAAGCCACAATATAGGCAAGCGTCATGGTGGTGCCCATGCCGAGAATGCCTAAAACTCCCGCCAACTTACGACTCATCTTCACGCCCCCGATGCCGAGAAGGAGGAACATGAATAGAGGGAGGCAAAGGATCAGGATTGGTAATGTGATGCCCATATTATTAATGTTTCATTTTATTTGTTTCCAACANGTCCGTNCTTCCTACAGCACGATAAATATTGATGATGATTGCGATAGCCACCGCCGTTTCTGCCGCCGCAATNGCAATGNCAAACAGAGTGAACACCATTCCTTCCATTGAATCGGGGAAAAGAAAGCGATTGAAGATGGCAAAATTCAAATCTGCTGAATTTAAAATCAATTCCAGCGAGATAAGAATGGCAATCATATTCTTGCGGGTTACAAACCCGTAGACGCCGCAGGCGAACATCACCACACTCGGCACAAGATACCACAGAATATTAAGGTCCATTTCTATCTTAAACTATTTACGGGTTAATAATTATCTTCTTCTTGCCACAGTCACCCCGCCAATGATGCATGCCAACAGCAAAACGCTGACTGCCTCGAAGGGGAGGAGATATTGGAATTTGTCTGTGCCGGTGAATGCGTTACCTATCATTTTCATTGTTATCTCTTGTCCGCTAAGAGCATCGCTGAGAGATATGAGATTCCCGGTTTCGCCACATACCATCGGCATTGTGAATAATGCATAAATAAGAAGAGCGGCGCCAACTCCGGAAGCCACAGCTCCTATTACACGTCTGTGATTTTCGAGTGGCTTAGCTTTGTCGTTAGGTTTATGGGTGAGCAAAATTGCAAATACAAAAAGCACCATAATGCCTCCTGCATAGACTGCAATTTGCACTGCGCCCAAAAATTGATAGCCTAACTGGAAATAGAATATGGCTGACCCCAAAAGCACAAACAAAAGATAAGTCGCAGCGCGAAGAATCTTTGTTGACTTAACTGCCATAATAGAAAATATGANAATTATGAGTGCCACNACAAAGTAGANTATTACGTTTCCTACNATNATNNTTATTTCAGNTATTACTTGTTTTCAGTTTCGTTAGATTTCGGAGCTTCAGTAGCAGGTTGTTCTGTTTGTGCCCCCGCATTGGCTTTTGCGGCAGCCTCTCTTTCGGCTTTAATTTTGGCAGCTTTTGCAAGTGCTTCAGCTTTTATTTGAGCCAACTTTTCCGGGTCAATTGCCGGTTTGGGAGCGGGTGCCGGAGCATCATCTGCAGGTTCAGGACGATAATTCAGTTGCTTCACTAATTTATCGCGGGTATAGACTGCCTGCTCAAAATCATTTGAAAATTCCAATGCATCCTGCGGACAAGTAGTGACGCAAAGCATGCAGAAAGTGCAACTGCCGAGGTCGTAGAGATACTTGTCGAGTTTACGTTTCTTTTTACCATCCGGCAATTCCACCATTTTTGAAATTATCTGAATTGTACCGTTCGGACAATTCATTTGGCAGATGCCGCAGGCTATACATTTATGATGCCCTTCAGCATCATATTTCAGAGTCAGCTCCGCGCGAAAACGATCCGCTATGTTAAGCGTTTCGCGATTNTCGGGATATTGCTCCGTCACTTTAGGAGTAACAAACTCTTTGCCTGTAACAGCCATACCGCTGACGAGGCTTTTGAGTCCCTGACCGAATCCTGAAAAATATTCTTTTATACTACTCATAATCTATTTTTATCTTTCCACTTGACCTCCCAATATATCAAGAAGTTCGGTTGTGATTGATTGCTGACGAAGTTTATTAAACTCGAGTTTGAGTGCATCTTGAAGTTTGCGGGCATTATCATTTGCAGCTTGCATTGCCATAACGCGAGCCGCCTGTTCAGATGCACGGTTTTCAATCGTTATTTCCTGCATTGTACTCAACACAAACATCGGGAGCACGGCATTGAAAATATCATTCGCATCAGGCTCGAAAATATAGAGTTGATTCTCCATTTGAGAATTTTCTCCTTCAAGCAAAATGTCTGCTCTGACAGGAAATATTTTATCCACCGCCAGGNGCTGCTTGCTAATGGAATGATATTGCATATANACAACCTCTACAAGGTNTAAGGTACCTCNAATAAATTCGCTGCGCAGNAGANGAGTAAANTCGTCCACAACCTTACNTTCCATCTTAGAATCAGTATAGTTTTGCTCAATATCTATACTGAATGAGTGCTTCTTCAGGTCGCGGATATGTCCAT
>WFMC01000207.1 GCA_009177205.1 Bacteroidales bacterium | reverse complement strand
TCGGAGCTTACATGCTGTCTCTTCTCGTGGGTTTTGATCCCCTTTCTGCCGGTTGCGTTGCAATCATCGGAGGCGCGGATGGTCCGACAGCGATATTCACCACTTCTAAATTGAATCCATCATTATTGGGTGCCGTGGCGGTGTCAGCCTATTCATATATGGCGTTGATTCCTCTCATCCAGCCCCCGTTGATGAGGCTCTTCACCACAAAGAAGGAACGTCTCATAAAGATGAAGCCTGCACGCGTAGTCAGCCAGAATGAGAAAATAATTTTCCCGATTGTTGGTTTGCTTCTCACATGCTTCGTAGTGCCCTCAGGCATTCCATTGCTGGGCATGCTTTTCTTTGGCAACCTTCTTCGCGAAAGCGGAGTTACCACACGCCTTGCAAAAACAGCTCAGAATGCCATGACCGACATAATCACTATCCTTCTCGGCTTAACTGTTGGAGCTTCAACTCAAGCAGACGTATTCCTGAGCTTGGACACACTTAAAATTTTCGGTCTTGGCTTCCTCGCGTTCATCATCGCTTCTTCTGCAGGCGTATTAAGTGTGAAACTTTTCAACCTCTTCCTTGCGAAGAATAAGAAAATCAATCCGCTTATCGGCAATGCAGGCGTTTCAGCAGTGCCCATGGCAGCACGTATCTCCAATAATGTCGGTCTTGAATACGATCCATCGAACTATCTGCTCATGCATGCAATGGGTCCTAATGTTGCCGGTGTAATCGGTTCTGCCGTTGCTGCAGGTGTGCTTCTCAGCTTCCTCGGATAATAATAATCTCCCCCTTTATATTGATAAAAGAGATGTGTCCCCTTGCGGACCATCTCTTTTTTTATCGCGTTTGAAAAAAATTTCATTCATTATTCAATTTTATATTGAAATAATGAGATATTATTGTAACTTTGTGCCACATTTAAATGTTATTTATTAGAATTCTCTAAATGAGATTTGCCATTTAAATTTAACAATTAAGGATTCATACAGTAAAATTCTATGGTATACAAGTTTAAACTCGTAAGTGATGAAGTAAGCAACTTTGCTCGTGAAATTGAAATTGATTCAGAATCAACTTTTCTGCAATTAAGAAATGCCATTCTTGAGTCAGTAGATTTTTCAAAAGATGAACTGGATTCTTTTTTCCTATGTGAGGATGATTGGACAAAACAGGAAGAAATTACTTTGGAAGATATGGGCAGTTCCAGCGACCGCGATATTTGGCTAATGGAAGAGACACCTGTTGGAGAACTTGTAGAAGAGGAAGGACAGAAACTCATCTTCGTGTTTGATTATGTGACGGAGAGAAGTTTCTTTATGGAATTAAAGGAGATTATTCCCGGACGATCTCTCGTAGAACCCTTATGCATTATGAAAAAAGGTAAGGCACCGGTGCAGTTTGTTGATCTTGATGAATTTGAAGTTAAGATTGATAATGCTGCCGTGAATCAAATGAAAGATGATCTTGATGTGGATTTCTATGGGGATGCGGAATATAGCGATGATGAACTTGCTGAATTTAATGATGACCTCAATTTGAATTAAACCTTTATAAATATTTAAAAAGCGGGGCAAATTTTTTATGCTCCGCTTTTTTTTCTAAATAATTTTGATAAAAACGATCTTCCATCTTCCTCTTCCTCTTCAGGCCTGAAATGAACTCTCAATTGATTGTCGTTCTTGCCGAGAAAAAGAATATGATTTGCGAAGACAAAAGCCATCATTTTGTCAAATTCCAATATGGCGTGAAGACTTCTCACTAAAAATCTTCTGAATGGATTGTAATCTTCCAAATCGTTAATTATAATCTCAGCCTTAGTCAAATCTTCTGAATCTAATGAGAGATTATGATGTTTTTTTAATAACGACATGGCATCCGGAAGATTTAATTCATTTAAATCCTTCGGAGGCTTTTTATTTGTCTTATATATTTCTTTTATTACTTGATCTGTTATCATTTTCCTCGGGAAATATTCAATTATATGAATACATCGAAATTTTCTCTATCAATCTAACATTCTACTTTCCATATTGTTTATCAAAAATCCGCTTTTAACATTTCGGTACACACGTGCATAAAAAAATAGTGTGTCAAAAGATAAATTCTGACACACCATTCATATTTTAAATAAATTGATCCTTACTTTAGAATACCGTTCTGTTTGAAAACTTTCTCAATGGCTTCAAGAGAGCGAGCAACCTGTTCTTTTGTATGAGTAGCCATTAAAGAATAGCGAATTAAGGTGTCATGAGGTGCAACAGCCGGCGAAACAACCGGATTCACAAACACTCCCTCTTCCAATAAATCGTGGGTCACTTTGAATGTTTTGTAATCATCACGAATATATAATGGAATAATCGGAGTGGAAGTATGCCCGATTTCACAACCCATGGCACGGAAATTTTCAAGCGCATAGTTGGTTATTTCCCAAAGATGAGCTTGACGTTCAGGCTCTGCAAGCATAATATCCAAAGCTGCATTGGCTGCAGCCGTAGCTGCCGGAGTAATGGAAGCAGTAAAAATATACGATCTTGAATGGTGGCGCAGATAATTAGTGATTTCTTTGTCAGTAGCGATAAATCCACCTAATGATGCAAAAGACTTTGAGAATGTACCCATTATTAAATCAACATCATCTTTTGCTCCATAATGGTGCACCACACCTCTACCGCCTTCTCCGAAAACACCAATACCGTGAGCTTCGTCAATCATCAGAGTGGCATCATATTTTTTAGCGAGTTTAACCATTTCTGGAATATTGGCAACATCCCCTTCCATTGAAAAGACTGAATCGCTCACAATTAATTTAACCTTGTCAGGATCACATTTTTTCAATTGAGCTTCTAATGAAGCCATGTCGTTATGCTTGTATTTCAAATAATTTGAGAAAGATAGACGACGACCTTCTATAATTGATGCATGGTCTTGCTCATCAAGAATAACATAATCTTCACGACCTGTAAGAGTGCTTACAACACCCAGATTCACCCCGAAACCGGTAGAATATAGCATGGCATCTTCTTTACCCATATATTCGGCAATACGATGCTCGAAATTTCTATGCAGGTCAATGGTGCCGTTAAGAAACGGAGATCCTGCCATGCCGGTTCCGTATTTCTTTGTGGCTTCTACTGCAGCTTCTATAACTTTGGGATGATTAGTCAAACCCATATAACTGTTAGAACCAAACATTAGAACCTTCTTGCCATTCATAATGACTTCAGTGTTCTGCTCGCTTGAAATAGGACGAAAATAGGGATATATTCCCGCTGCCTTGGCCTTTTGTGGAGCGTCATAGCGCCCAAGCTTTTCTTGTAGTAATTTCATCTTATTATATTATATAGGCTACAAATTTAATGATTTTTATTTAGATTTTAAGCAATTTATGTAAATATATGTAAATTTTGACAAATTTGACAGTCTTATACATTCTGGAAGTTTGAGACAGCCATTTTATAATAAAACCATCAATGTCTAATTATCAATAATTTATGTGAAGAAATATTAAATAAAGCCTTTTTGAGTGAAACATTTAGCACGCTATTTGTTAGAATAAGTGAAAAGAAACTTAGAAATTATCAATAATTTCATAAGAATCAAAATTATTAGAAATTACTAAGAGAACACAAAACGAAATTATTAACACTTTAAATTATAAATTATATCATGGGAAAAATTATTGGTATTGACTTAGGAACCACCAACTCTTGTGTATCTGTTTTGGAAGGTAAGGATCCGGTTGTGATCCCTAATAATGAAGGACGTAACACCACTCCTTCCGTTGTTGCCTTTGTTGATGGAGGCGAAAGAAAAGTTGGTGACCCGGCAAAACGTCAGGCCGTCACAAATCCTACCCGCACTATTTATTCAATCAAACGTTTTATGGGTGAGAAGTGCGACCAAGTAGAAGATGAAATCAAGCGTGTACCTTATAAGGTTGTTTGCCAAAACGATCTTCCGAAAGTTGACATAGATGGCAGAGACTATACTCCACAAGAAATTTCAGCCATGATTCTTCAAAAAATGAAGAAAACTGCTGAAGACTATCTTGGTCAAGAAGTTACAGAAGCTGTTATTACAGTTCCGGCTTATTTTGACGATTCTCAACGTCAAGCAACTAAGGAAGCCGGAGAAATCGCCGGCTTGAAAGTACGTCGTATTGTTAACGAACCGACTGCCGCTGCCCTTGCTTACGGTCTTGATAAATCTCAGAAAGAACAGAAAATCGCGGTGTTCGNCCNCGGNGGCGGTACATTTGATATCTCTATNCTCGNACTTGGCNACGGNGTATTTGAGGTNAAATCCACTANCGGTGATACNCNCCTCGGTGGTGATGACTTTGATAATGTAATCATTGACTGGCTTGCNGATGAATTTAAGAAAGATGAAGGTGTTNACCTTCGTCTGGACCCGANGGCAATGCAACGTCTTAAAGAAGCTGCTGAAAAAGCGAAGATTGAACTTTCAAGCTCAACTTCAACAGAAATCAATCTTCCTTATATCACGGCTACTGCAGCAGGTCCGAAACACCTTGTAAAGACACTTACTCGTTCTAAATTCGAACAACTTGCAGAAAAACTTATTGATGCCGTTAAAGCTCCTTGCGTAAAAGCGTTGGAAGATGCCGGTCTTACATCATCTGAAATAGATGAAGTAATCCTGGTTGGCGGTTCAACTCGTATTCCTGCAATCCAATCCAAGGTTAAAGAAATTTTTGGTAAAGAACCCAACAAGGGTGTTAACCCCGATGAGGTTGTAGCTATAGGCGCAGCAATCCAAGGTGGTGTTCTCAGCGGAGATGTTAAAGATGTGCTTTTGCTTGACGTTGTTCCGTTGTCAATCGGCTTGGAAACTATGGGTGGCGTAATGACTAAACTTATTGATGCCAACACTACAATACCTACCCGTAAAAGTCAGGTATTCTCAACTGCAGCCGACAATCAACCGGAAGTAACAATCCGAGTTCTTCAAGGTGAACGTCCGATGGCTGCCGACGACAAACTTCTTGGTGAGTTCAATCTTGCCGGTATTGCTCCCGCTCCGCGTGGTGTTCCTCAGATTGAAGTAACATTTGAAGTCGACGCTAACGGTATTTTGAATGTCTCAGCAAAAGATAAGAACACAGGTAAGGAACAGTCAATCCGTATTGAAGCTTCAAGTGGTCTTACTGAACAGGAAATTCAACGTATGCGTGATGAAGCGAAGGCTAATGAAGCAGCGGATAAGAAAGCTAAGGAGCGTGCCGACAAATTGAATCACGCTGACACAGTGATTTTCCAAACTGAAAAGCAACTCAATGAACTTGGCGATAAGATTCCAGCTGATAAGAAAGCTGTGATTGAATCAGCTCTTGAGAAATTGAAAGAAGTCCACAAGAATCAACTCGTTGAAGATATTGATTCTTCTGTTAAAGCTGTTGAGGATGCATTGCAGGCAGCAGCTCAAGATATCTACAATGCTCAGCAAGCAGCAGGTGCAGGTGCAGCAGCAGGTGCAGCGCAAGAACCCTCACACAATGAAGAAAAGGATATTACAGACGTAGACTTCGAGGAAGTGAAATAAGATAAATATAACTTTATATAAGAAAGGAGCGTAGCTTTCGGGTTACGCTCTTTTTTCTTTATAGACAGGAGTACAGATGGACTGGCAGTAATCTTTTAAGACAAAAGCACAGAAACACAAAAGAAAAGGTCTTTGTTTCACATATCTTCCAAAGTCAGACCTTTGTATTCGATGTCGTAATTGCTTGCGATTTTGTTTTTGGCGAAGAAGGCTTCGGCTTTCTTCTTCAATGCGCCTATGCTACGGATATTTCCGACACAGTCATTACCGACACGGCTATGTCGGAAACAGCTGTGTCGGAATGCAAACTTAATGAAAAACTCTATAAATAGCAAAAGATATTTTCAAAAATAAGGTCGAATGTGGGTGTGTCAAAATGACACACCCACATCATTTTTTAATATATTCTTAATCATGTTTTGACTCTCTATCTCTCAACACAAAAGGATAAGAAAAGAGAGTAGCGGGGTTATCTTCCGGAATTGGTGATAGTTGCAGTAGCATTGATAGTGGTGGTCCCATTCAAAATTGAATAAGTTTGACCTGTTTTGAGTTCCGGGCAACTGATGAGGATTGCCCTTTTTCTGATATTCCTCCGGGATTCCAACCCCCTTCGTGGAACATTTTTGATTTTTTGTTTCTACGACAGAAATAATTTTGTAATTTTGTTTATTTATGATAAATATATTTGCATTTTAAAACTTCTAAGTGATGCAAGCACTGATTTTAGCTGCCGGACTGGGGCGACGACTTGGAGAATTGACTGTTGACAACACTAAATGTATGCTGGAAGTCAACGGCATTCGTCTCATTGACCGCATGCTCCTACAACTTTCTCATTACAACATAAATCGAATAATTATAGTCGTAGGTCATAAAGCGGAAAATGTAATTCAACACGTTAAGAAGAATCATCCCGACCTGAATGTTATTTTTGTTGATAACCCCGTCTACGATAAAACAAACAACATATACTCTTTATGGCTTGCAAGAGAGTTGATGGAGCAAGATGATACTCTTCTCCTTGAATCAGACTTGATATTTGAAGATAAGGTGTTAAGCAAAGCAATCGAGAACCCTTTCAGCTCTGTTGCCTTAGTCTCGAAATATCAAACATGGATGGATGGAACTATGATGAAAATTAACGAAGAATATGACATCAAAAATTTCATTCCCAAAAAAGATTTCAAATACAAAGAGACTGATTCTTATTATAAGACAGTCAATATTTATAAGTTTTCTCAAGATTTTATAAAGAATCATTACCTGCCATTCCTTGAGGCATATATTCGCGTGCTCGGAGAAAATGAATATTACGAGCAAGTGCTTCGAGTATTAACTTTAATCGATAATACGGAGATAAAAGCGGTACCGATAGGAGACCTCAAATGGTATGAAATAGATGATGTTCAGGATTTGAGAATTGCGGAAACAATCTTTGCAACTCCGGAAAAGAGATTGGAGAAATTGCAACAAAGTTATGGCGGATATTGGCGTTATCCGGATATTTTGGATTTCTGTTATTTAGTCAATCCGTATTTTCCCACATCAAAGATGATTGATGAGATGAAAGCAAATTTTGAAGTATTGCTTCGGCAATACCCATCCGGCATGAATGTCAATTCATTGATAGCATCAAAATGTTTCTCTATAAAACATGATGAAATTGTTGTGGGTAATGGAGCTGCAGAATTAATAAAGAGCCTTATGGGAGTTCTGGAAGGCAGATTTGGCATGGTCACTCCATCTTTTGAAGAGTATCCTAACAGATTAAAAACAGAGGATATAATTAAATTTGAGCCCCAAAATCCTGATTTTAAATATTCAGCAAACGATTTAATAGATTTTTTCAATATAAATAAAGTTGATAATTTGCTCATTGTCAATCCGGATAATCCCTCCGGAAATTATATAGAAAAAAAAGATATTCTCAAATTGGCAGAATGGGCAGAAAAGAAGAAAATCAGATTGATAATTGATGAATCTTTCGTAGACTTTGCAGATGAAAAAGATTCCACATTACTTCATTCCGAAATTCTCTTGCATTTTCCCAATCTTTGCGTAATCAAGTCAATTTCCAAAAGTTATGGTGTACCCGGACTACGTCTCGGCATACTCGCTTCCGGAGATATGAATTTGATAAATAGAATGAGAAAAGATGTTGCCATTTGGAACATCAATTCATTCGCTGAGTTTTATATGCAGATTTACGATAAATACGAAAAGGATTATTTGCACGCATGCGAAATTTATCGGAAAGAGAGGGATTTATTTTTCAATGAATTGACGAATATTAAATGGCTAAGAGTTATACCCTCTCAGGCAAATTATTTTTTATGCGAACTTCAGGGAATAACCTCCCATGAACTGGCACTTAAACTCCTTACGGAATATAATATTTTTATCAAGGATTGCTCCCATAAACAAGGGTTTTCCGGTAGAGGTCAATATGTTAGATTATCTATCAGAGATCGGAAGGATGATCATAAATTAATTCAGGCATTAAAGAGCATTCAAATTACACACTGATGGAAATACGAAAAATTGCTATTTGTGGAGGAGGTAATTTAGGATTAACTTGCGTAGGAGTCTTTGCTTCGGATGGGTTTGAAACCTCGGTTTTAACCGGTCATCCCCGTCAATGGAGTAAAGAGATAATTGTCTCTGACCCGCATGGTAAGGAATATACAGGAACTTTAGATAGTATCTCAGATAATCCTGTGGATATCATTCCGGACTCCGATATGATATTATTATGTTTACCCNGAAATCTNATTCAAANTGAACTGTTNAAAANTAANNNTTACTTAAAGTATNANNCGGTTGTNGGGTCTATAGNGTNAAGCACCGGTNTCTTTTATTTCGCNCACGATATTATGCCNGAACAACCACTTTTCGGATTTCAGAGGGTACCATTTATTTCAAGGATTAGAGAATATGGCAGACATGCTGACTTGCTTGGATATAAACCAGTTGTCAACGTTGCCGTGGAGAATATAGATAATAAGGAAGAGTTTCGGAAAATCCTTGAATTATTATTTCATACTCCGGTAAATATTCTGAATAATTTTTACGAAGCATCTCTAACAAACAGCAACCCCATTCTCCACACAGGCAGAATGTATAGTCTATGGGGAGATAAAGCGGTAGACCCAATTCCAAATCAATCTCTCTTTTACGCAGATTGGACTGACGAAGCGTCAGAAATTATTTTGCAAATGGATGCCGAATTCATGTCTTTAATAAAAATATTAGGGATAAAAGAGGAGGTAATTCCTTCTTTACTTACTTATTATGAATCATATAACGCGACTTCACTGACCAATAAAATTAAAAATATTCCTGCATTCAAAAATATCAAGTCTCCAATGGTGGAGACAGAAGAGGGATGGCTCCCGGATTATTCAAGTCGCTATTTCGTTGAAGATTTTAATTTTGGATTAAGATTTATAAAGGAATTGGCAGAAAAGTATAATCTTGACACTCCGATCATTGATAAAGTCTATTCCTGGGGTTGCAGAGTGGCGTCAAACTCTGAAAAATAAGATGAAATACCCTTAAATGCACTCCATTTGTGTAATTTTAATTAACTTTGCAATCTGTATCCTCTCCTTTTAAAATATTTAGTCAAATTTCTTTCAAATCATAATCAATAAGAAATGGAATTTGTAGTTGAAAGCAACACTCCGAATTCAAATGCCCGGGCAGGAGAAATAACAACCGACCATGGCAAAATTCAGACCCCTATCTTTATGCCTGTCGGCACAGTTGGGAGTGTTAAAGGTGTCCATTTTCGAGAATTGCGAGATGACATTAATGCTAAAATAATTCTTGGTAATACCTATCATTTATATCTGCGTCCCGGACTTGAGATATTAAACAAAGCCGGAGGACTTCATAAATTTATAGGATGGGAACGTCCTATTCTGACCGATTCCGGTGGTTTTCAAGTATTCTCCCTTTCATCCATTCGCAAATTAAAAGAGGAAGGGGCATATTTCCGCAGCCACATCGACGGTTCAAAACATCTATTTACCCCCGAGGGTGTTGTAGACATCGAGCGCACTATAGGCGCAGACATAATGATGGCTTTGGATGAATGTACACCCGGCACAGCCGATTACGATTATGCCCGCAAATCCCTCGAACTGACAATGCGATGGCTCAAACGCGGCTGGGAAAGGTATAAATCCACCGAAGGTTTATACGGCTATTCTCAGGCTTATTTCCCTATTGTTCAGGGTTGCGTCTATCCGGATTTGAGACGCGAGGCAGCCAAGGCTGTTGCGGATTATGGTGCTGACGGCAATGCTATCGGAGGATTGGCTGTCGGAGAGCCCACCGAACAGATGTATGAGATGATTGAAATTGTCAATGATATTCTTCCTGCCGACAAGCCAAGATACTTGATGGGAGTAGGCACTCCGGCTAATATTCTGGAAGCTATTGACAGAGGGGTGGACATGTTTGATTGTGTAATGCCGACTCGTAATGGTCGGAACGGTATGCTTTTTACACGCAATGGGATTATGAACATGCGCAATAAAAAGTGGGCAGATGATTTCTCTGCGATTGATGAAGGTGGTCCCACATTTGTGGATGAAACATATTCCAAGGCATATCTGCGTCACCTTTTCATTAGCAATGAGCTCCTGGCAATGCAGATAGCATCCATCCATAATCTCGGATTTTATCTGTGGCTCGTCAGAGAGGCGCGTAAACATATTATTGCGGGCGATTTCGNCGAATGGAAACGTGAAATGGTGGTTAANGTAACTCGTCGACTNTAAGNTTTCANAAAACANAAAAGNACTTAAGTGAAAGAGAAAATCAAGTCAATTTCCATATCCCTCCCGCCGATGGCGTTTTCCCCTTTCCGCAAATCTGCGGGATGGTTTAAAAGATTGTGGCGCTTGACGATACTTGACAGATATATCCTGAAGCAATTCTTAGGAACATATCTGATGGCGACAATACTTTTTTTGGCTGTGATAGCCATGTTTGATGTGACCGAAAAACTTGATGCATTTCTCAATGCCCCCATTAAAGAAACACTCTTTGATTATTTTGCTTCATTCCTCCCCTATTTTGCCAATCAATTATCTCCCCTGTTTGTCTTTATCTCAGTTATTTTTTTCACCTCCAAATTAGCGGGTAATTCGGAAATAATTGCTATTTTGGCAAGTGGAGTCAGCTATAAGAGGTTGCTCCGCCCATATATGATAGGGGCTGCCGTCCTGGCTGCATTGACTTTTGCCTTAAGCAATTACATCATCCCCCCAACTAATGTGAAACGAATAGCTTATACTAATAAATATGTTAGAAATAAGAGTGTGGAATCCGGGTCGAATATTCAACTGATGGCATCACCGGGCAATGTAGTGTATATGGCACGTTTTGAAAATCACGATAAAACTGGATATCGTTTTTCAATGGATCATTTCGATGGGAAAACCATCGTGTCGAGAATGACGGCACGCACCGTAGAATATGATTCAACCCGTCAATATCATTGGAAACTGCACGATTACATGATTCGTGACTTTGACGGAATGAAGGAGAGTGTCAGAAGAGGAATGTCTTTAGACACCATTATCCCCATAGAGCCCAAAGATTTCCTGATTGCGGAGGAAGACCAGGAGACACTTACTACACCCCAATTGACGGAATATATNAAGCATCAACAAATGAGAGGAGTGGCGNATATAAAAGGGTTTGAAATTGANCGTGNGCGACGCTATGCCGCCNCAGCCGCCGCATTCATCCTGACTCTGATCGGAATGTCTTTGAGTTCCAAGAAAGTGAAAGGGGGCATGGGTATTAACATCGGCATAGGTTTAGTCTTGAGCTTCAGCTACATACTATTCTCAACCATTACAAGTTCTTTTGCCATCAATGGCTTGACAACTCCATTCATCGCTATGGAAATTCCTAACTTTGTCTATATCCTGATAGGTCTTTATCTGTTCCGCCGGGTTTCTCACACTTAACGGATGATAAAATTTTATCAAATTGGGTCTAATATGAGCTTTTTTTCGTAAATTTGGATTCCAAATAATAAAAGATGAAAAATTCGTCAGATAAAATACCCCAAAATTTTGCAGGTAAACATCCGATATTGGTGAATCTCACCATTATTATTGCCATTGCACTTCTTGGAATATGCATCATATATTTTTCCATTGCTTTATTTACCAAACATGGAGAAACGGATACAGTGCCGGGAGTTGAGAATATGTCTTATACCGAAGCCATAAAATTATTACACGACCATGGTTTTCAGGTCGACATTCGCGACTCACTCTATAAAGATGACGTGAAACCCGGCTACGTTATTGAGCAATTTCCAAAAGCAAAATCCGTAGTAAAGCCCGGCAGAAAGATTTTTCTTTACATCAATGCTGTTCATCCCAAAGAGGTAGTGATTGACGATGATAATCATCCGATGGATGACGCTCTGCGCAGCTTCTCATTCCGTTCGGGAATGGCAAAACTTCAGGAACTTGGATTTAAGAATGTTAAGGTTCANTATATTCTCGGCGACAACGATTGTATCGTCAAGGTTCTGGCTAATGGGGTACCCGTAAAGAAGATGCAGAAGGTCCCGGTAAATGCAAACCTGATTGTTCAGGTATATGACGGCAGACTCGCATCTCTGAGAGATTCTTTACAGAATGAAGAATTGATTCTTACCCAAAAAGAACGGGAAAATATCGATTATTCTAATTATGACCCGTATTCTCCGCATGGCGGATATNCGNACCCATCTTATTCACCCGGTCGCACAAGCGAACANTATGANGAGGAGGAAGAAACCCTTGAATATTTTTANTANCCCACAATAAAATTAGAAGATNTTATGGTCGGTGAGGAAGAAGANATAATTCGGAGTCAGGAAGAAGCCGATGATGAATTGGCGGAACCCTTATTTGTAACCTCTGACGGCAAAGAGATGTTTGAGCATTTCCGTTTTGTTGCCGACAAAGGACAGAAACTCCTGCGAGTGGATAAATTTCTGGTAGCCCGCATGGAGAAGACCTCCCGAAATAGGATTCAACAGGCGGCAGAAGCCAATTGCATTATTGTCAACGGACGTCCGGTTAAGTCATCATATAAGGTAAAAGCAGACGATGTAGTCAGCATCGTTATGGATCGACCACGATATGAATTAGAGATTATTCCGGAAGATATCCCGCTTAACATCGTGTTTGAAGACGAACATCTGTTAGTTGTCAATAAACCTGCGGGAATGGTGGTGCATCCGGGACACGGAAACTATACCGGTACTCTGGTCAATGCTCTTGCGTGGCACTTCAAAGATAATCCTGATTATGACGTTTCAGACCCGCGTCTCGGACTTGTACACAGAATTGACAAGGATACAAGTGGATTGTTAGTTGTAGCGAAAACTCCGGAAGCGAAAACTCATCTGGGTTTGCAATTCTTTAATAAGACTACTCAGAGAGAATATCGGGCGTTGATATGGGGAGGATTCCCTGAAAAGACGGGAACAATCACCGGAAATATCGCCCGCAATCCCAAAAATAAACTTCAGATGGCGGTCTTTGATAATCCCGAAATCGGGAAACACGCAGTCACCCATTATGAAGTAGTCGAGGATTTTGGTTATGTTTCATTTGTGAAATGCGTTCTTGAAACCGGGAGGACTCACCAAATTAGAGTTCACATGCAATATAAAGGACATCCGTTATTCAATGACGCCCGATATGGAGGAGACAAAATTTTGAAAGGGACAACATTTGCAAAATATAAACAATTCATAGAAAATTGTTTTGAAATATGTCCACGTCAGGCATTGCATGCCAAAACCTTGGGATTCATTCATCCTGCCACCGGAGAAAAAATGTATTTTGATTCTGAATTGCCCGAAGATATGACCCAACTTTTAGAAAAATGGAGAAATTACGTAAAAGAGGATAGAAAATAACAGTAAAATCTAAATTTTTGTTAAAAAGTCATAAAATTTTCATATAATTAACAACTGAATCGTTTAAATTATAGCTGATATAACAAATTAACATATTGAAATATTAATGTATTGGCTGTTTGACAATAAGACAAAAAACTAAAGATAGAAACCCAAAATAAAAATCATGTCGCAAGAATACGATTTTTCCGATATAGCCCCTTTAGATGATTCCGTATTTCATTCCACTATGGAAAGGCTCGTCAAAGAGCCCGGATTCCTCCACGCAGTGAAATATGCCATGCCATCCGAGGGAATTCCTACACTTATCGATGATTTATTGAAGATAAATAACAAATACGATTTCCAGCATCAAGTGATGTTCCCGTTCCTTGAAATGCTTGCCAAGACCACTACTGCCGGAATCAGCATTGGAGGAATGAAACATCTCAATCCATCGATGAATTATACTTTCATCACCAATCATAGAGATATCGTGCTGGACGCTTCATTTCTAAATTTAGCATTTCTGAGAAGGGATATTCCCACCTCAGAAGTGGCTATTGGCGATAATCTACTGATTTTCGATTGGATTAAAGACCTTGTCAGGCTTAATAAAAGTTTCATAGTAAAACGCAACACCGGTCTGCGCGAAGGTTTGATGGCGGCCAAGAAACTCTCGGCTTACATTCATTATTGTCTTTTGGATAAGCATGAATCTGTCTGGATTGCTCAGCGCGAGGGGCGGGCAAAAGATTCTTCCGATCATACTCAGGAATCCCTCGTGAAAATGTTGGCTATTGCGGGAGAGGGTTCTTTTATGGATCGACTTAAGGAGATTAACTTAATGCCGGTTGCGATTAGTTATGAATATGACCCCAATGATTATCTCAAAGCCAGAGAATTCCTTATGAGGCGACGAGACCCTGATTTCAAAAAGTCGCAAAAAGATGACCTCTTTTCAATGGAGACCGGACTACTTCAGTTCAAAGGAAAAGTTCATTTCCAATTGACGCCACGCATCAATTCCAAATTAGATCAGATTGGTCATTTTAAAGACAACAACACATCCGCCCGATATGTAGTAAAGATTATTGATCAGGCAATTCATCGCAGTTATATGATTTTCCGAATCAATTATATCGCTTTTGACCTTCTACACAAGACCGATCGCTTTGAAGCCTACTACACTCCCGAGCGCAAACAAGAAGTTATTGATTATTTTAATGCTCAACTGGATAAGATTGATCTTCCCGACATTACGCCTGAAGAACGCGAATATATGATGGAGATGATGCTAACAATGTATGCTAATCCACTAAAAAATAAATTACGCACTATTCTCGGTGGATTTGAATAAGCCGATTAGAAATCCCACATTCTTTATGAGAATACCCTTGTTGCTTGCCATACTGACTGTTATATTTTCAGTTGCTATAGACATATATATCTTTTATGATATTAAAAAAAATTTCCCGAAACGGAAGATTTTCTCAAACCTCTATATTATATCCGCAGTGGCATGCTGGATATTTTTAATTGTTTGCTTTCTCCTGCCTCGACGTGACGCCACATCCGACATAACTTTTTTAATGTGGGCGTTTTACTCCTATCTGACGCTTTACATACCCAAATTTGTCTTTTGCTTCTTCTCTATAATAGGTTCTATTCCCCTATTATGGAAAGGGAATACAATAAAATTGGGGAAATGGGTAGGATTGCCCTTAGCAGTGATTCTTTTTACCGCACTGTGGGTTGGCTCTTTGAAAACCAGAAAAGAGATTGATGTCACTCAAGTGGAGATATGTTCCCCACGCTTACCTCAAGATTTCGATAATTACAAAATAGTGCAAATTTCAGACTTACATGTAGGTACATGGGGAGAAGACACCAAATTTATAGCGCGTCTGACAGACTCCGTTAATGCTCAAAATCCCGACATTGTCTTCTTCACCGGGGATATAGTCAACCGACATACTAAAGAACTTGAACCATTTTTAAAAATTTTATCCCAAATTAAAGCTCCCGATGGAGTTTGGTCTGTTTTAGGCAATCATGACTATGGCGATTATTTGGAATGGAACAGCGAAGATGATAAAAAAGCCAACTTGAACTTGCTGAAAAATTGGCAACGTCAAATTGGATGGAACACGCTCAATAATGCCTCCACAGAGATAGTGCATAATTCAGACACCATTCAACTGATAGGTATAGAAAATTGGGGTGAACCCCCATTCAGACAATACGGTGATTTGACAACAGCTTATCCTGCAAACAAATCAAAAAATAAGAATCTGTATGATTCTAATTTTAAAATTTTGTTGAGTCATAATCCGGAACATTGGAGAAGAGAGGTCACTCAAATATCCAATATCGATTTGACATTGTCGGGACATACTCATGCAATGCAGACTGAAATAAAAGTCGGCAATTGGAAATGGAGTCCATCTCAATGGCGCTATCCTCAATGGGGAGGACTTTATGCTCAACAAAATTCTAAGGGTGATATTCTTCAAATATATGTAAATATAGGAGCCGGAGAGGTCGGGATGCCATTCAGAATCGGCGCAGTGCCCGAAATTACGGTTTTAACCCTGAAAAAATCATCTTATCCCTATTCTCTTAATAAGAAATGAGGTATTATTTAGGACTCGGCAGCAACGACGGCGACCGCGAACAGCATCTGCTGAACGCGTTAAATTATCTTGCGGAAATCTGCGATAACTTCTATTCCTCTACACCCTACGAATCTCCCGCTCTTCATAAAGGGAAAGTTCACTATCTCAATTCCGTGGCTATTGTGGATTTTTCCGGCTCAATGGAGGAACTCAATCAAAAATTAAAGGATTTTGAAGTCCTGGAAGGTAGGGATGAACCGGCAAGAGCAGAAGGAAGAGTGCCGATAGATATAGATATCGTAATTGCTGATGCTGAAATTATACGCCCGAAGGACTATGCATGCTTCTTTTTCAAAAGAGGTTATGAAGAATTACAAGAATTGAGTTGATTTTCCCCTAATAATATCAGAGGCATAAATCAGAAATAAAAAAAGAGGTGAAAAAGAAAAAAATAATCAAAAATCTAACGGAAAAGTATAGTATTTTTCATATTTTTTGATTAATTTTGCAAACTCAAAGCGCTTTGATTGGACACAATGAGAAAATATCTCTTTACTATACTGATATTCACCATCTTACTTGGCGGATGCGGAGAATATAATAAAGTTCTGAAAAGTCGGGACGTTGACTATAAATTTCAATACGCTAAAAAGGCCTACGATGATAAGAAATACATGCAGGCCATTACTTTGCTCAACGACCTTATTCAACCCTTGAGAGGGACTGAAAAAGGCGAAGAGGCACTGTTTTTATTGGGAATGTCTTATTATGAAAATAAAGACTATCTGAATTCCGGAGTATATTTTAAAACTTATTACACCCGGTATCCCAAAGGTAAATTTGCTGAATTAGCGCGATATTACAGCGGATATGGTTATTATCTTGATTCTCCTGACCCGCAACTTGACCAATCAAGCACCATAAAAGCCATTGAGGAACTTCAGGGATTCTTAGACTATTTCCCCCGCTCCGATAAGGTTACTCTTGCTCAGAACGCAATCTTCGAGATGCAAGATAAATTAACCCTTAAGGAATTGCAAAATGCCCAATTATACTACAATCTCGGCAATTTTCTCGGAAATAATTATCGTTCAGCTATTATAACCGCGCAAAACGCTCTCAAATCTTATCCTTATTCAAAATATAGAGNANATTTTGAACTCNTGGTTTTAANATCTAAATATCAGGAANNAAAGNAGAGTGTGGATGAGAAACAAAACGAGCGTTATCAAGACGTNATTGATGAATATTATTCATTTGTGAATAATTTCCCTGACTCAAAACACAAAAAAGAGGCGGAAACTATATATAATATAGCGCGAAACCATATAAAAAATTAATATAGAAACTTCCAATTTATTGATATAAGATATGGATTATAAGAAAACTAATGCACCCGTCACAACCGTGACTCGAGACATGATTGCGATGGCAGAACAGACCGGTAATGTTTATGAAACAGTTTGCATCATCGGAAAACGTGCAAATCAAATCAGCGCAGAATTAAAAAAGGAACTTGAAAAGAAACTCCAGGAATTCGCTTCCACCGATAACCTTGAAGAGGTTTCGGAAAATCGCGAACAGATTGAAATTTCAAGATTCTATGAGAAGCTTCCTAAGCCCACGCTAATTGCGGCTCAAGAATATATTGAGCATAAATTATATTTCTCTAACCCGGCGAAAGAGAAAGATCATTTGCGCGATTAAAATTACCTATTCGCTTTAAATCTTTAGAAGGTGTATCAAAAATTTCCTTTTGACACACCTTCTATTTTATATTAGGAGTATTTTAAAATTTCATTCAGATAANTGAGATGNCGACAATTCATATTTATAATCCGNAGACNNATTATGCTTTAGCCTCTTTCTCCCCCTTTTATACCCCGCCGGCTTCCGTAATTGAAGTGCGCAAAAGACTCGCTTTCCTNCCTACGGAATTCGCCTCTCCGGGCGATATTATNCTAACTCTTGATGATATTTCTGCTCCTCCTAATATTCCTGAAAATCTCATTCATCTTTCGCTAAGTGATTTGCCGGATTATCTTCAGTCTTTTAAATTTTCAGATCCGGCAGTGGCGGAAAATTTCACTATTCTCCCATGGGGATGGAACCCGGCTTTAAAGCAGACCCTATTGGCAGAAGGTGTGCCGGAATCAATGCTCCCTTCCGATAGCTTTCTGAAAAATCTTCGTAATATTTCTCACCGTCGGCTGACAATAGATTTCAACAATCTTTTTAAATCCCTTACTACCGAATCTGAAAAACACCGTTTTCTGACTCATTCCCCGATAGAATTCACAAATGTTAAAGACGCCCTGAAGTGGCAACAAGAGAATCACCCGGTTTTCTTCAAAGCCCCATGGAGCAGTTCGGGTAGAGGAATACTCTTCACAGAGGATTTGGAAGAAAAACATATTAAGCCTTGGCTGTCAGGTATAATTAAACGCCAGGGAAGTGTACTCGGTGAAATAGCCGAAAATAAATGTGTTGATTTTGCAACTGAATGGTTAATCAAACGCGNCTCGAATGGCAAACCNCNCNCAACNTTTCNNGGATATTCCGCTTTTGAAGCATCTAAACGAGGAAAATATCATTTCAATATCAACGGCGCTCCTCACGACATAATAGGCTTTATTGAATCAACAGGCGTAAAATTAAATCCGGAATTAATAAAAAAACAGAAATATTGTCTTGAAACCCTATGTGGGGATTACACCGGATATTGTGGGATAGATATGTTGGCAGACTCATCAGGAAGGGTAAAACCGATTGTAGAAATAAATTGGAGGTTAACTATGGGGATAGTCAACCTCTTGTCAAATTTATAAAATTAGTCAATTAAGTTAGTACTGTAAGAAATTAAAAATTCTTCAACTCCTTATATAATTGATGCACCGGAAGACCCATTACATTATAGAATGATCCATCGATTTTTTCAACGGCAATTGCTCCTATCCATTCTTGAATTCCGTATGCTCCGGCTTTATCGAGAGGATTAAAAGTTTCAACATAATAGCGCGCCTCATCCTCAGTTATTGCCGCAAATTTCACATCACTCTTTGTTGTGAAAGATGTTCTTTTCTCATTAGTAGCGATTGTTACACCGGTGACAACCGTATGGGTTCTTTCCGAAAGATGCATCAACATGTTTATAGCATCTTCAGAAGAGAGCGGTTTTCCGTAAATCTTATTATCTAAAATAACTACTGTATCTGCAGTAATAACCAAATCCTTATCATTCAACCTTTTCAGATAGACATCCGCTTTTTGCTCAGATAAATACTGAGGCACATATTCAGATTTCATATCTTCCGGATAGGACTCTTCCATACCATCTATGACAACAATTGAAAACGGGATTCTTAACATTTGAAGAAGTTCGCGCCTCCGCGGACTTTTACTTCCTAATATGATATTATATCTTTTCAGATTATTTAGCATAATATACAAATATATATTCAACTTCGAAAGTAGATCATGCCCCTACATTCATGACTGTCTTTTCCCAATCTCCCTGACTTCTTAAAACACTTTCAATCAAATCTCTCACACACCCATAACCTCCGGTATATTTTGAAATAAAAACTGCGGTTTGCAACACTTCTGAAGAAGCATCGTATGGACAAGCCGGCAACCCAACAATCCTGAGGCACGGCAAATCCGGAATATCATCACCCATATAGGCAACATTTTCAGGCTCCAAATCATTCTCTCTCATCCATTTCTTCAGAGTCTCCGATTTCTGTGCTTTTTCCAGATAAATCTCATTTATTCCCAACAGATTATATCGCTTTTTTACGCTGTCATTATGTCCTCCGGAGATGATGCATAATTTATAACCTGCTTCCAATGCGACCCGGATTGCATATCCATCCTTTAAATTAGTCGTTCTTATAGGCTGACCATCGTCTCTTATTGGCAAGCAGGTTGCAGATAAAACTCCGTCAACATCAAAAACAAATCCTTTTATGTTATATTCTTTATCCAGTTTACTCATAACGTTTTAAGATATTTTCCGAAATCTTACGATATATTTCTGTAGTTTCAGGATAGTCATCAAGTTCATCCATGTGCTGATCAATGGTAGTATAATCTTTTCTTCGTGCCGGTCCCGTCATTGCTTCAAAAGGTTTCAAATCCTCCACTTTCTCAAATGTCTGTTTGATCAAAGGAATCAACAGTTTGAAATCCAAACCGGCGTCGCTTAATAATTCATCTGACAATCCAAATAAATAGTTGGTGAAATTACATGAAATCACTGCTGCAAGATGATATTTCTTTCTGATCTCGGTATTAGCACTCCTTACATTTTTTGAAATCCCTTCCATTAAAGAAATCAATGACGTCTCTATTTTGGGGTTCTCCCCTTCTATGAGAAATGGGATATCTGTATATTTCATTTCCACTCCTTTGGTGAAAGTTTGAAGCGGATATAACACAGCACAATTGATCTCTTCATTTGAAATAATTTTTCG
>WFMC01000110.1 GCA_009177205.1 Bacteroidales bacterium | reverse complement strand
TTGCCTCCAGTGTGCATATGATTCGCCCCATTACGACCGGTCTTTTCCGGGATATAGAGCCGAATAAGATCACATTCTTAAGTTCAGACACCCATAAATTCGTGAAGTATGAAATGCAAAATGTTGAAACAGGCTTGACCAATAGTTTTATTCTTNNCGNCAAGCCAGCCGGAANCCTTAAAAATCTTCTTGAGAAGGAGGAGGGTGATGTCAAAATAGTGAAGGATGATAAATCCGCAACATTTAGTTTCGGCGCTTATACCCTCTCGACGCGTCTGATCAACGGCAACTATCCTAATTATAAACGAGTTTTTCCGGAGAATAATCCGTTTGAACTTGTCGTGAACAGAGAATCATTACTCAATGCCGTAAGAAGAGTAGCGCTTTTTGCGAGCAAAGCCTCTCAACTTGTGAAATTCAATATTCAGACAAGTGAAATATTGATGGCGGCACAAGATCTTGATTATGNCACATNGGNTGAGGAAAGAGTGGATTNCGATTATCGCGGAAACTCAATGACTATCGGATTTAATTCTGAATATATGATAGAAGTATTGGCAAATCTCAAAGGTGAAGATGTCAAGGTTGAACTTGCCGACCCGGCTCGCCCAGGATTGTTCAGTCCTCTTGAACAAACTCCCGGAGTGGAAGTCGTGATGCTTCAGATGCCGATGCAAGTAATTGAATAATATTTTCATTCGTTTTTATTGATTATGCAATTAAAATTAGACCGTCCGCTGATTTTCTTTGATTTGGAAACTACCGGGACGAATATAATCCAGGATAGAATAGTTGAGATTAGTATTATCAAACTGTTTCCGGATGGTCATTTCGTAGAGAAAACCCGAAGGATTAATCCGGGAGTTCCTATACCTGCAGGAGCTACGGCTGTGCATGGAATCACGAATGAAGATGTGGCTGAGGAGCCTTCGTTCAGAAATATTGCTAAATCCATGTTGGAATTTTTTGAAGATTGTGATATAGCCGGTTTTAACAGCAATAAATTCGACGTGCCGTTATTGATTGAAGAATTTGCCAGAGTTGGATTGAATTTTGATGTAACCGACCGCAAGTTTATAGATGTTCAAAACATTTTCCACAAGATGGAGCAGAGGACATTGGTAGCTGCCTACAGATTTTATTGCGGAAAGGAATTGACAGACGCGCATAGCGCTAATGCTGACACAAAAGCAACTATGGAAGTTTTGTTGAAGCAAATTGAGAAATATCCGGAACTTAAGAATGATGTTAAATTCTTGAGTGAGTTCTCCTCAGGAGGGCGAAGTCTCGATCTGGCTTCCCGCATAGTGCTTAATGACAATGACGTGCCTGTGTTCAATTTCGGGAAACATAAAGGAAAGCCTGTGGNANANGTATTAAGAAAAGAACCTTCCTTCTATAATTGGGTTATGCANGGAGATTTCCCCAAGANCANAAAAGATNTATTGNCGCGTCTACGTTATAAATTTTCAAATAAATAAGAGATGTCCTTAAAAGGGAAGCACATAGTATTGGGAATATCAGGTGGAATTGCAGCTTATAAATCAGCATATCTTCTGCGATTATTAATAAAGCGAGGAGCCGAGGTACAGGTCATTATAACCCCTAACGGAAAAGAATTTATAACTCCTGTGACGTTATCGGCGTTGAGCGGCAAACCTGTTATCAGTGACTTTTTCACCGCTAACACGGGTGAATGGCATTCTCATGTTGATTTGGGATTGTGGGCTGATCTTATGATTATAGCCCCCGCCACAGCCTCTACGATAGGGAAAATGGCTAACGGCATAGCCGATAATATGTTAATCACTACTTATTTATCAGCAAAGGAGAAAGTGGTGATTGCTCCGGCAATGGACCTGGATATGTGGGCACATCAGTCAACCCAACGAAATATCCGAATTTTAAAAGAGGACGGTGTTGAGATTGTAGAACCTCAGACCGGATTCCTGGCATCCGGATTGACCGGGAAGGGAAGAAT
>WFMC01000094.1:11602-15620 GCA_009177205.1 Bacteroidales bacterium | reverse complement strand
TTTGCCGGGACATCCACAACACCAATCAGGATTTGCACAATTCAGCCCGCGGGTAAAAAAAGTATGCCGGCAGAAGCCTTTATTCTCGGCTATCATCCCAATTTATTCAAATAATAAAGCTGATGAAAGATTCCGGAAAATTAGTGGTAAGAGAACTTTTTGATGTTTTACGCCTACATGGAGTGAATGATATTATTTGTTCTCCCGGTTCAAGAAACATCCCATTATTAATGGGGGCACATGCCCGACCGGATATGAAAAAAATAACGGTAGTTGATGAAAGGTCGGCTGCCTTCATCGCGCTGGGAATGGCGCAAGTGCAAAAACGACCTATTGCGCTGATTTGCACATCCGGAACGGCACTGCTTAATTATGCACCCGGTGTGGCGGAAGCTTTTTATCAGGGTCTTCCTTTAATCGTGATTTCTGCCGACCGACCAAAAGAATGGATAGACCANGATGATTCGCAGACACTTCAACAATACGGGGTATTAAAGAACTTTGTCAAAGAGAGTTATNACATTTCTGATTATGAAGTCACAGAGGAAAAACGTTGGTATGCCAATAGAATTTTTAATGAAGCGATAATGACGGCTTTGCGACCGAAAGAGGGTCCGGTGCATTTAAATATTCGATTGTCTCCACCATTGAATGAAACGTGTGAATCAACTTTAAATCTCAAAGATAACGAANTTTCATCCNNTTCAAGNAAANTNGAAAAGTGGGATTTTCCACGGTATATGATTAAAGAGGAATCTCAAAAATTAGCCTCACGCCTGATAGGTAAAAAAATTCTAATTGTTGCGGGATTTTTAACCCCGGATTGGATTATCAACCGACATATTAAAAAATTCATTTCCTTCCCGAATGTTGCCATAATGGCTGAGACTATTTCTAATCTTCATCTCCCCGGAGAAGCATACGCTATTGACACCGCACTATGCACTAAAGGGGAATGGAGCAAAGAGGAAAGTGATTTTTTAATTCCCGATATTATAATTTCAATCGGCGGAGCTCTCGTTTCNAGAATGTNGAAGGAATATCTCCGGGAATGTGCCGTAAAAAATCCGTCAATCGAACACTGGAGCTTAGGTGAGAATCTAAAAATTGTTGACCCGTTCAAATGTTTGACAATGAAAGTAGAGATGCCCGCCGGCATGGTCTTGAATGGATTAAACGTGGCTTTGAGAAAATTATATGGATTAATTGAAGCCGGCAAATCCGGTATAGAGATTGATAAAGATGAAATTAAGGTATCAAACTCCTATAATGAGAAGTGGAATGATCTCAAAAGGAAGAGTTTGGAAAGAATAGAGCGGAAGGTTAAAACATCTGACTGGAGTGAAATATGCGCCTTGGATTATATATTTAATCATATCGACCAGGAGTATAATCTGCATATTTCAAATGGAACTCCAATACGATATAATCAGTTATTAACCACTAAATTGCCTCACGCTGTTTATTGCAACAGGGGTGTTTCCGGAATAGAAGGATCCACTTCCTCCGCTGTGGGAAATAATTTAATAAGTCGTATTCCCACAATATTGGTCACCGGAGATATGTCTGCTTCCCACGACTTGGGAGGACTGCTATGCTGCGAGAGTTTTAATTCTGACCTTAAAATAGTGATAATAAATAATTCCGGAGGGGGAATTTTCCGTTTTGTATCTTCATCTCGAAAATGGGATGCTCGTGAAGAATATCTATGCAAAGGTCAAATAAAAGATTTTGAGCCGATTGCAAAATCTTTCGGTTTTACATATTATAGAATCGAAAATCTAAACTCCTTAAAAAGAAGTTTTAATCATTTTCAACATGAGAAGTCAAGAAGCTTGATGGAAGTAATAGTGCCTCCAAGTGAAAGTGCAGAAATTTTATTGGATATATTAAATCAAACTAAATAATAGAAATCATATCATGGGAAATTGGACCAAAATTAAAGAATATACCGATATCCTTTTTGAGAAAAAAGAGGGTGTTGCTAAAATCACAATAAATCGTCCGAAGGTATATAACGCTTTCCGTCCTTTAACGAATCAAGAAATGCTGGATGCAATGAAAATTTGCCGGGAAGACAATAGCATTAGAGTTGTGGTCTTGACCGGTGCCGGTGACAAAGCGTTCTGTTCCGGGGGTGACCAGAATTATAAAGGACATGGCGGATATATTGACTCTGACGGGACTCCAAGATTAAATGTATTAGACCTTCATAAGGCTATCCGTTCGCTCCCCAAACCGGTGATAGCCATGGTGAATGGATATTCAATAGGAGGTGGTAATGTATTAAATGTAATATGCGACCTCTCAATTGCATCTGAAAATGCCAGATTTGGACAAACAGGACCGAAAGTCGGCAGTTTTGATGCGGGATTCGGCAGTTCATATCTCGCCCGCTGCGTCGGACAAAAAAAAGCGCGCGAAATATGGTTTATGTGTCGCCAATACACCGCTAAAGAAGCCCTCGAAATGGGGATGGTTAACGCAGTAGTACCATTCGAAAAATTGGAAGAAACAGTTATGGAGTGGTGTCGTGACATTATTAAACGTTCTCCACTCGCTATCAGAATGATTAAACGCGCTTTGAATGCGGAATTAGACGGAGAGCACGGATTGATGGAATTTGCCGGCGATGCAACTCTAATGTATTATCTCATGGATGAAGCCCAAGAAGGGAAAAACGCTTTTCTTGAAAAAAGAGATCCGGACTTCGATCAATTCCCGATGTTTCCTTAAAATTTCTGAATTGGATTATGCGACTTGCAATTTGCCCGTATATGCTGAAATTCCGCCAGCCGGCGATGACGTCAAGAGAAATATTGTATGAAAAGCCTACATATATTTTGAAATTGTGGGATGAAAAGGAGCCGGAGATTTTTGGAGTTGGCGAAGCTGCGGTGTTTCCCGGACTTTCTCCTGAAGCGGATTACAGATATGAATACAAATTAATGGAGTTGCTGGCAAATGTTGCAATTGGCAGACCAACCGACCTTTCAAAACATTCTTCAATTCAATTCGGATTTGAACAAGCCCTCCGAGATTTTGCTTCCGGCGGACGACATATTTATTTCCCTTCTGATTTCATTAAAGGTAAAGCAGANATCACTATCAACGGTCTGATTTGGATGGGCTNTTTGGATGAAATGAAAGAGANAGTTACTCGAAAGGTAGAGGAGNNCTTTAAATGTATCAAAATAAAAATCGGCTCTCTGAATTGGGATAAAGAACTCTCTCTCATAAAAGGGCTGAGAGAAAACTTCAGTGCCGACAAATTGACTATCCGCGTAGATGCAAATGGTGCTTTCTCAATGGAAAACGTATTTGCAAGACTCAGAGATTTGGCAGATTTAGAAGTTCATTCCATAGAGCAACCGATTCCTCAACATTTCCCGGACTTAATGAGATTTGTTTGCGAAGTCTCCCCCATTCCTGTAGCTCTTGATGAAGAATTAATAGGTATAACCGGACGAGAAAATAAATTGAAATTATTGGATTATATTAAACCTGAATTTCTAATACTCAAACCTGCTCTATGCGGAGGATTCAGCGGGGCGGAAGAATGGATAGAGGTTGCCGGGGAACTCGGAATCGGATGGTGGATTACTTCAGCATTGGAATCTAATATAGGATTAAACGCTATTGCACAGTTCACAGCCGGATTGAACAATTCTTTGCCTCAGGGATTAGGCACGGGAGGATTATACACAAATAATTTTAGCTTACCTATTTATTTAGATGGGGAGCACCTGAGATATGATCCTAATATGAGGATTGATAATAAGCAATTTGAATCTCTTGATTGGAAAGAATGACATACTTGGAATTTCTTGAGGAATGGCGCAATGATTCCGACGTAATAAAAGTACACACCAGTGGCTCCACCGGCACACCGAAAGAGATTCTTTTGCCCAAATCATTCATGATTGAAAGTGCCGAACGAACAATCAACTTTTTTTCATTGGATTCTTCCACGCATTTCCACAGTTGCATTTCGCCCGACTTTATCGGAGGAAAGATG
>WFMC01000094.1:0-11596 GCA_009177205.1 Bacteroidales bacterium | reverse complement strand
GATANGAGCGGACTTACTGAACGCTCCTTTTACTTTTGAGCAGCCAAGCAATCAACCGAGATTATCAGTAAATTATAAGATCCCGGATTTTATAGCCATGGTCCCCTCTCAATTGTGGGGTGTTTTTAAAATTCTTGAAAACACCCGTATATCCGAAGAAATAAAAGCCGGAATCAAAAAAGCAAATTTTCTTATAGGAGGGGGCATAATTTCTAAAGACTTTGCCGATAAAAGTTTGGATCTTCACATCAATTGCTGGGAATCTTACGGAATGACCGAAACTGCTTCACATATTGCTTTACGCAGAGTAGGGGAAAAATATTTCACTCCGATGGATAATATCAGCATAAGTCAAGATGAAAGAGACTGCCTTGTGATAAACATCCCTTCAATAGACTCTCCTATCATAACCAACGATATCGTGAATTTAAATTCAGATAACTCTTTTGAAATTCTTGGTAGATTTGACAATATGATAATCTCCGGAGGGAAAAAAATCATGCCGGAAAAAATTGAAAAAACCATTAGACCCTATCTAAAACAATTGGGGCTGAAAGAGATAATGGCATCAGCGATTAAAGATTCTTTATGGGGTGAAAAACTGGTCTTATATGTGGAGTCTGAAAAGTCAGGAGATAACAAAGATGACAATCTTAACAAAAAAGTAAAAGACAGTATATTGGAAATCTGTAGAAAAGAACTTGAAAAATGGGAAATTCCTAAAGAAATCATATACAGGGAAAGTATTCCTAAAACTATAAATGGAAAACTAAAAAGAATTTAGGATATATAAATATAATTGATTAATTTTGTAAAAATTAAATATAAAAGTTTTGGCTTAACTAAAAATAAAATTCTTTCATGAAAAAACTTTATCTTTCTTTAATGATGGTAATGGCAATGCTCGTTCCATCATTAACGTATGCCGCCACAAATTCTTACGGCATACCTGAAAAAATTCAGGATGGTAATATTCTGCATTGCTTTAACTGGACTTTCAACGATATTAAAAATGCACTTCCTGATATCGCTGAAGCAGGTTTCGGTGCTATTCAGGTTTCTCCCGTGCAAGGGAATGCCCTGACAAATGCAGAATGGTTTTACGCATATATGCCATACGATTTTAAATTCCGCGCTAATGGTAACGGTTCAAGAGCTCAATTGCAAACATTGTGTAACGAAGCAGCCAAATATGGAATTAAGATTATAGTTGACGTTGTTGCCAACCACGTCAATCAAGCTTCCGGTTATCATGACACTTGGTGGGACTCCAACGGCAGAGTTCGCTGGAATGGCGGAGTTGATTATAACAACCGTTATTCCATAACTCATAATCAGTTGGGTGAATACGGCGATGTTAATTCAGAGAGCGCCGAGGTTCAGGCACGTGCCAAAGAGTTCCTTCAGGATTTGAAATCACTCGGCGTTGCCGGAATTCGTTGGGATGCTGCAAAGCATATCGGATTACCATCAGAAAGTTGCAATTTCTGGTCTGAAATGGCAAAAGTTTCAGGTTTATGGCACTATGGAGAAATCCTTGACGGACCCGGTGGTGATAAATATAAATTACTCAAAGAATATACCAAGTATATTGGAGTAACAGACACAGAATATTCTAAATGGGCTTTAAATGAAGTTCGCTCCGGAAGAGTCCCTTCAGGTGCAGCAAGCTGGGGTGCCAACGGAGTATCCAAAAACTCAATTGTACTTTGGGCTGAAAGCCATGATGATTATTCCAACGATGGTCAATATGGGGTTAACACTTCCACCATATCGCAAGATATAATGGATAAGGTTTATGCTATCGTAGCATGTCGCAACAACGAAACAGCCCTCTACTTCTCCCGCCCTTCTGCCACTACACGTAATACTATTAAGATGGGTAAAAAAGGAAGTACCAATTTCACTTCTAAACAAGTGGCTGAAGTAAATAAATTCCGTAATGCAATGTCNGGAACCGCAGAATNTTATACNTCNNCCAATGGAGTTGCTTGCNTANCTNGNCNGGGANNNGGNGCTGTNATAGTTAAAGCAAANGGAAGCNGANATGNCAGCATCTCTAACGGTAGTTCTTACGTAAAACCCGGTACATATATCGATAAAGTCTCCGGCAATTCATTCACCGTAACGTCTTCTACCATCTCCGGAAATGTAGGCAATACCGGTATCGCAGTTATTTATAAAGATGTAATCACCGAGCCATACGTAAACGTTGACCCTAACGGTGGTGAATTTTATGAAACCCTCACCGTCACCTTGACTCCGGAGAATTATTCTTCCGCATGGTATAAGTTAGGCTCTTCCGCACAAGTCACATTGAACGGTAAGAAGACAATCACCATCGGCTCTGATATGAATATAGGCGACAACATAACACTGTCATGGAGCGCGACTGACAGCAAAGGCGTAACCAAGACCGGTTCAGCAGTGTTTAAGAAAGTGGAAAAAATTGTTCCTCAGAATGCTTATGTTTATTTAAAGAATACCGACAATTGGACAAAACCAACTGTTTGGGCTTGGACAGATGCAGAAAACTGCACTGCTTCCAAGGCTTGGCCGGGCGACCCGATGGTGAAACAGGCAGACGGCACATATCTATGGACAGCACCTGACGGTTTAATTCCAACCCAAATTATTTTCTCTGATTCAGGCGAAAAGCAGACAGCGGATTTGATTTTCCAAAATGGCAAAACATATCAATGTGACGGCTCTATCTACAATAACAATGGAGATGATCCGATCCCACCGGTTCCCCCGGTGCCGGACATGCCTAATCAACTCTACATCCTCGGCAACTTAGAGAATAATTCATGGGTAACTTCCAAAGGTCTTCCTCTGACTAAATCAGGCTCTACTTTTGTAATAGATCCCGTTACATTCTCAGCTGCTCCGGGTGAAAATATGTGCTATTTCAATCTCACAGACCAACTCGGTTCCTCATGGGATGAACTTAACAATAAAGCAAATCGATACGGAGCGTCAACAGAAGGTGAGGAATTGAGGGAAAATCATACTGCATCCATGAAAAAATATGCTGTAAACGTTGATGCTTCTGGTTGCAAATCTTGGAGGATCAAACCCGGATCTTATTGCATTGTGGCTGATTTTGCCAACAACGTTGTCAAAGCTCTTCCTGCCGGAATCACAACTGTTATTGATTTATTTGACAATCAGGAAAATCAAGAAAGCNCGGTTTACTTCAATCTTCNAGGCGTTAGGNTTGATAATCCAGNTCNCGGTGTATATGTTATGGTTAAAGCCGGCAAAACCTCTAAAGTTATCATCAAATAAACGTTAATAGTTTATTCTGATTTAAAAATTAATTAGAAAAATCGGTATTAGAAAATAAGTTAAAATGGCATTCAAAATCTTGGATGCCATTTTTCATTTGTTAATCCGGGTAAAATATACTCTTATTAAGAGAATAAACCACAAATATTTGTTGGTTATAAAAATATGTTGTAAATTTGTGTTTAATAACATAAATGACTGCTTTCTCCTCGAAATTTGCTTTAGACTATTCTCGGAATGATAAAGAAAAGTACATTTGAGAAATTCATCAGTGAAGACATGGCTGATATGTGGAGCGCACTTCGCCCTGAAGAAAAACGGATAGTCACTGATAACTTTTCAATTCAAAACTNTAAGAAAAATCAGATAANCNATGCTGAANAAGAGACNCCCGNANTGTTATGGTGTCTGCTTAAAGGGAAAGTAAAAATGTATAAGAGCGGCATTGGCGACAGAGTGCAAATTCTCCGCCTTTTCCGTCCCGTTCAATATTTTGGATACAGAGCCTATTTTGCAGGTGAGCCATACGTGAGTTCAGCTGCCGCTTTTGAAGCTTCAACTTTGGGTTGCATACCAATGCACATAGTTGAGGAAATCACTCGATCAAACAATGATTTGGCAATGTTCTTTATCCATGAATTGTCTCGAAATCTTGGAGGCTCCGATACTAAAATTGTCAATCTCACACAAAAACATATTCGCGGTCGCTTAGCTGATTCACTCCTTCTTCTGGCGGATAATTATGGATTGGAAGATGATGGAGCAACACTTAAGATTTACATGAGTCGCGAAGATTTGGCAAATTTATCTAATATGACTACATCCAATGCCATCAGAACTCTTACAGCTTTTGTAAATGAGAAATTAATTCTTGTTGATGGCAGACGAATTAAAATAATCAACGAAGTCCAACTTCGTAAAATCTCTAAATTCGGTTAAAAAAGAAATCTAATTAATTTGATACATAATAACCGAAAACAAAAGAGATGAATCTCATAATCGAAATTCACCTCTTTTATTTTTATGAATTTATTCCTTAAATTGGAAAAAATTGCACAAGATTATAGATTATTAATTGAAAGCTGAGCGAATCACACCTCTTTGAGAGTTTTCAACGAAATCCACAATTTCATCTCTAACTTCTGATTGGGGAAGAGTCTCGCGGATTTGACGAATCGCATTGGTTACGTTCAAATCACTTAAGTATAAAATTCTATAAACATCCGCTATTGCTTGGATTTTTTCTTGCGGGAAACCGTGTCTATGCATACCCACAGTATTCAACCCAACGTATGATATCGGTTCGCGAGCAGCTTTAACGAAAGGTGGAATATCCTTATTTACCAAAGCTCCTCCTTGAAGCATGATATATTTGCCTATATGACAAAATTGATGCACAAGGCTCCCGCCTCCAATCACCGCACAATCATCAACAATTACTTCTCCAGCCAATTGAGTAGCGTTAGAGATAATAACTCTATTACCAACTTTGCAATCATGTGCAATGTGAGAATATGCCATAATCAAGCAGTTTTCACCAACTGAAGTAACACCTTTTGACGCTGTGCCTCTATTGACTGTGGCACATTCTCTAATTGTGGTGCCGTTGCCGATGATTGCCAGGGTGTCTTCTCCTTTAAACTTTAAATCTTGAGGAATACCGGAAACCACCGCTCCCGGAAATATCTTTACCCCATCACCTATTCTTGCTCCGGGGAATATCGTTACATTATTGGCAATTTCGCAATTATCTCCTATTACAACATTTTCATAAATGCAGGAATAGGGTCCGATCTTTACGTTATTACCTAATTGAGCATCAGGATGTACTTGATACAAAGCACTCATAAATCCAATGATTATTTATTGTTTATTTGTTCTTAATTATTTGAGCCATAAATTCAGCTTCGCAAACTATTTTCTCTCCAACAAAAGCGTAACCCTTAACTACTGCACATCCTCGTCTAATCTCTGTCATCAGACTTACATTTAACAACAATGTGTTACCGGGAACCACTTTCTGACGGAATTTAACATTATCAATTTTTAAGAAATATGTGGAATATTTATCCGGTNCCTNAANATAANTCAATNCCAGAACTCCGGCNGCCTGAGCCANTGCTNCTACCTGCAAAACACCCGGCATAACCGGCTCTTCAGGGAAGTGTCCCTGGAAGAAGGGTTCATTAACAGTAACATTTTTCACCGCGACGACGTGCTTGCGATCAATTTCAATAACCTTATCTATCAACAAGAATGGATAACGGTGTGGCAATAATTTCTTGATGCCGTTAACATCAATGACAGGAGCTAAATTCGGGTCATAGATGGGAGATTGAATCTCTGTATGCTTAACTTCTTTTCGAAGNATTCTCGCGAATTTGTTATTAACTGTATGCCCTGGCTTTATNGNGNCAACNCTACCTTTTAACGGACGTCCTACCAGCGCCAGATCACCGATAAGGTCCATCAACTTATGACGCGCCGGTTCGTTATCCCATTTCAACGGTTGGGGATTAATATAGCCCAACTCCTTTAATTCCTGACGGTCAACATTCACCAAATCACAAATGGCATCAATTTTTTCCTGAGCCACCGNCTGATCGTAAATAACAATGGCATTGTCTAAATCACCACCTTTTATCAAGCCGTATTGAAGCAATTGCTCAATTTCTCTTACAAAGACAAAAGTTCTTGCCGATGCAACTTTACTTCCAAAATCATTTAAGTCGTCAAGAATTGCAAATTGATTGGGAATGATGGGTGAATTATATTCCACCATTACTTCCACACTAAATCCATCATCGGGGTAAATTGTAATGGAAGAGCCGGTCTCCTCATCTTTTAATTTTGTCTTGCTTTTTATAATATAATAATCTTTTTCAACCCCCTGCTCTTCTACACCGACGTTATTTATACATTCAACGTAAGGGTGAGCAGAGCCGTCAAGTATGGGCATCTCCACGCCATTCACTTCTATGATACAGTTATCAATCCCTGAAGCGTATAAGGCTGCCATTGCGTGTTCTACTGTTGAAATCCTGACATCTCCTGCAGCTAAAACAGTGCCGCGGGTTGTATCTACAACTTTTTCTGCCAATGCGGGAATTTCCGGTTGCCCTTCAATATCTACTCTTTTAAATTTAATTCCGGTGCCTACAGGAGCCGGATTAAAAGTAGCTTTTACTATTTGACCTGAATGTAAAGTCTTCCCTTCAAGAAAAAAAGATGCCTTTAAGGTTAATTGATCCATTATCTTATAAGTATTATACGTTTATTTCTTATTAAATAATTGCTCAAGTCTTTTTAAATAGACCTGATTCTTGGCAAATTGCCGCGCTTCAACAGCAGGATATCCGATAAGACGTTTATCGCTGCCGACATCATTCGGAATACCCGATTGGGCTCCGAATTCGTTTCTGTCACCGATATGAATATGTCCGGCAAACCCGCACTGACCTCCGACTCTATTATTATTGCCGATTTTAGTGCTTCCTGCAACCCCGGTTTGAGCGGCAAAAACATTATTTTCCCCTATCTCCACATTATGGGCAACCTGAATCAGATTATCCAATTTGGTTCCTTTTCTGATTTTAGTGCATCCGAATGTAGCCCGGTCGATACAGGTATTCGCGCCAACCTCCACATCGTCTTCTAAAATCACGATGCCAATCTGCGGAATCTTCTCATATATATCACCTTTAGGAGCAAAGCCAAATCCGTCAGCGCCTATCACGACACCCGAATGGATTATACACCTTTTTCCGATTCTGCACCCTTCATAAATTTTGACGCCTGCCCGAATAATGGTATTATCTTCTATAACGACCCCGTCTCCAATATAAGCTTGAGGATAAATCTTAACGCCAACTCCAATTTTGACATTTTTCCCGATATATGAGAAAGCGCCTATGTAAGTTCCTTCAGGAATTTCAACTCCCTCGGAAATATATACAGGATTTTCAATTCCGACAGGTTTTGGCTTCATGGCTTCAAATGCATTAAGCAGCTCCGCCAAAGCCGAATAAGTGTCTTTAACCCTTATCAATGTAGGCTTGATTTCACCTTCTACTTCAAAATCATCGTTTACTATTACCACCGAGGCATTTGTGGAATGTATAAAATGTGCATATTTCGGATTGGCTATAAATGTAATATGACCCGGCCCGGCTTCTTCTATTTTGCCGAATCCCGTAATCTCTATTTCATCATTTCCTTCTACTCTTCCACCAACTATTAAAGCAAGCTGTGAGGGTGTAATTTTCATAAAATTTTATTAGAATCTTTACCCTCTTCAACGTGAAAAGGGATTACATTCACTAATTTTCTACAAATTTCGTAAAAAATTCTGAATTTTCAAGTGTTTTCTCACTTTTCACCATTAAATATCTAACAAAAACATAGAAATATTGAAAATCCTGAAAAATAGAGCATAAANAATTCTTTTTTTATTTNCTAAAAAAATTAAATNTATGTAATTTTNNAAGATANNANGAGNANGTNAATATNTNATATTTCNACCTTTTTNNACAAAAGAAAATAACAATATCTAACTTTAAATTTAACATAGAAATTCGTATGGAAATTTCCCACATTGAACACATCGGCATCGCGGTGCCAAACCTTGATGAAGCTATCAAGTATTATGAAAATGTACTCGGTTTGAAATGCTACAAAAAAGAAGTGGTGGAAGACCAAAAAGTAACCACAGCATTCTTCAAAGTCGGAGACACAAAAATCGAGCTTCTTGAAGCAACTTCTCCCGATTCTACAATTGCAAAATTCATCGAAAAGAATGGTGGAAAAGGTGGAATGCACCACATGGCATTTGCCGTTGAAGACGGAGTTGCCAACGCGCTTGCAGAATGTGAAGAAAAAGGGGTTCGCACAATCGACAAAGCTCCCAGAAAAGGAGCCGACGGACTTCAAATAGCTTTCTTACACCCGAAATGCACAGAAGCAGTGCTCACTGAACTTTGCGAAGACCCCAATAAATAATCAAATAATAACCAAGCCGGAGAAATTCTTTATAGAATTTTCCCGGCTTCAACACTTAATATATCATGAGCAAACAGGAAGAAAAAATCCAAGAACTTATTGCCAAACGCGCCGAAGCTCGTCTCGGTGGTGGCGAAAAAGCGATTGAAAAGCAACACGCTCGCGGAAAATATACTGCTCGCGAAAGAATCGCTCAACTTCTTGACGAAGGTAGTTTTGAAGAACTTGATATGTTCGTCACTCATCGTTGCACAAACTTTGGTCAGGACAAAAAGCATATCCTCGGTGATGGTGTCGTAACAGGTTTTGGCACTATTGAAGGTCGTTTGGTATATGTCTTTGCACAAGATTTCACAGTATTCGGAGGCTCTCTTTCAGAGACAATGGCTCAAAAAATCTGCAAAGTGATGGATTTAGCTATGAAGATGGGTGCTCCCGTTATCGGTCTTAATGACTCAGGTGGTGCTCGTATTCAGGAAGGTATCAATGCACTTGCCGGATATTCAGAAATTTTCCAACGCAATATCCTTGCATCCGGTGTTGTTCCTCAAATTTCCGCAATCCTCGGTCCTTGCGCAGGTGGTGCAGTTTACTCTCCCGCTTTGACTGACTTCACTATCATGGTGAAAGGTATCTCATACATGTTCCTCACCGGTCCTTCTGTAGTAAAGACCGTCACCGGTGAAGATGTAACTCAAGAGCAACTTGGCGGAGCAAGCGTTCATGCTTCCAAGAGTGGCGTAACTCACTTTGCATGTGAAGATGGAGAAGAAGCTCTTATGCTNATACGCAAATTGATCANNTTCATCCCTCAAAACAATATNGAGGAAACTCCTCTTACAGAATGTTCTGATCCTATTGACCGTCTTATAGACGAACTCNATGATATCATCCCCGACAGTCCGAAGAGAAGTTATGATATGTATGATGTAATCGGCAAAATAATCGACAATGGTGAATTCCTCGAAGTTCAACGCGATTATGCAAAAAACATCATCATCGGCTTCGCTCGTTTCAATGGTCAGGCTGTTGGTATAGTTGCCAACCAACCGAAAGTTCTCGCCGGAGTACTTGACTCAAATGCTTCTCGCAAAGGCGCTCGCTTCGTTCGCTTCTGTGATGCATTCAACATTCCGTTGGTAACATTGGTTGACGTTCCGGGCTTCCTTCCCGGCACAGGTCAAGAATATAATGGTGTAATTCTTCACGGTGCCAAACTCCTGTATGCTTACGGTGAAGCTACCGTGCCCAAAGTGACAGTTACTCTCCGCAAGAGTTACGGCGGTTCTCACATCGTGATGAGCTGTAAACAATTGAGAGGCGATGTCAACTATGCATGGCCCTCTGCAGAAATAGCAGTTATGGGTGCTGAAGGCGCAGTAGGAGTGCTATATGCAAAACAAGCAAAAGAACAAGCAGATCCAGCCGCTTATATCGCTGAAAAAGAAAAGGAATACACAGATTTATTCGCTAATCCTTATAATGCAGCGAAATATGGCTATATCGATGACGTTATCGAACCGCGCAACACACGCTTCCGCATAATTCGCGCTCTTCAAATGCTCGCAACTAAAAAAGTTTCAAATCCGCCTAAGAAACATGGCAATATTCCATTGTAATTGTTTCTCAGAGAGATTAAACTCTAAAAAAATTTAAGAAAATGCTGAAAAAAATATTTATCACTGCTTCTTTGGCGCTTGCAATCCCATTCATGTCAATGCAAGTTCACGCTCAATCTGCAGATGATCAGCCGGCTCCAATGACCATTGTGGAGGAATATCCCGATGGCAATGACGAAGTGGAAGCTGCCGGAGTACCCTCTGAAGAGGTCAATACAATTCCGGAGAGCGAAATCGCTCGCACGATGACTCAGGCTGAAAAAGCTCAGAACGTGAAAGAAAACGACAGTTGGGGCGGAGCAATCACCATTATTGCAATGGGTATTGTGATAGGAGCCTTAATAATATTGTCTCTACTCTTCGCAGGTTTTGGCAAAATTTCAGAAAAACTCCTTTCCAAGAAAAAAGCTATTGCCCAAGGCAAGAATATTGCTGACGTAGATGACCATGAAGAACATGTGGATTCCGGCGAAGTTATTGCTGCTATCTCTATGGCATTGGCTGAACATTTCAATGACCAACATGACATGGAGAGTGCTATTCTGACTATTCGCCGTTTGCGCCGAGCTTACTCCCCCTGGAACTCCAAAATCTATAACATTCGCCGTGAACCCGATCTCGCAAAAAACGACAATCGCCAAATTCCGGTAAACAAAAATTATAAATAACCTCATTCATCATCGAAATGAAAGAATATAAATATAAAATTAACGGTACGAAATTTAATGTAACCGTAGGAGATGTTGTCGACAATAAAGTACATGTAGAGGTCAATGGCACTCCTTATGATGTAGAACTTGACAAGGCTCCTGCAGCTTCAGTTGCAAATATTGCCAAGCCTAAAGCACCGGCAGCAGCTCCACGCACAGAGACAGGGGAGAAAGTAATCAGCAAANCGGTNGCTGCGTCAGGNCAGGGCNCTGNAGTTAAGAGNCCCCTTCNCGGCACTGNCATGAGCTNCANTGTGAAAGAAGGTGACATTGTCAATGCAGGCGACACAGTATGCGTTCTTGAAGCCATGAAGATGGAAAACGACATCCATACTTCAGTCGGCGGCACAGTGAAAAAGATTCTCGTCGGAGTCGGCGATGCTATTCTTGAAGGTACTGACATAATGATTATTGAATAATAAATTGCAAACATTTAATTGATAAAAGAAATGTTATTGCTTAGTTCATTTTCAGCATTCCTCGAATCCTCACTGACAACATTCTGGAATTTTACCGGTTTCGCAAATTGCGAATGGGGTAATATCATTATGATTGCAGTGGGATGCTTCTTCGTATGGCTTGCCATCAAGAAGAATTTCGAGCCATTGCTTCTCGTGCCGATAGGATTCGGTATGTTGCTCGGCAATATTCCCTTCCAGCCGGGCATGGAGATTGGTATATATGAAGAGGGCTCAGTATTGAATATCCTATATAATGGTGTGGAAAAAGGGTGGTATCCCCCGTTGATTTTCCTTGGCATCGGCGCAATGACCGATTTCTCAGCCCTTCTTGCTAACCCTAAACTGATGGTTATTGGAGCTTGCGCTCAATTTGGCATATTCGGAGCTTACATGCTGTCTCTTCTCGTGGGTTTTGATCCCCTTTCTGCCGGTTGCGTTGCAATCATCGGAGGCGCGGATGGTCCGACAGCGATATTCACCACTTCTAAATTGAATCCATCATTATTGGGTGCCGTGG
>WFMC01000088.1 GCA_009177205.1 Bacteroidales bacterium | reverse complement strand
GCAAAATTAGCGATTTTCTGGAAAAACACTTTCTTTGGGGATTTAAAATTTAGTTTTTTGCGAGGTCTGCGGTTAATTTTATGTTGTATCTTGCGAATGAATGAATCAGAGATCGTAGAGAAATCCGTGCCTTTAGGGATATACTGCCTTATGAGTTTATTGGCATTTTCAATAGCACCTTTTTGCCACGAGGAATACGAATCGGCGAAGTATACGAGGTTTGGATTTTTAGTACCTTTAGGCATCAATGCTTTTGAAATCAATTGATGGGCACAAAATTCAGAGCCGTTGTCGGTGGTGATTGTCCGTATCGTGTGTCTATATGGGAACAAGAGTCGGATGACGGCACGCGCAAGCGGCCCGGGACGCTTGCCCTGTGGCAGCCTCTCCATCAGCAACATGTTCGTGCTTCTTTCAGTAAGTGTCACGATTGCACCCTTACCATCCTTGCCCACAATGGTGTCCATCTCCCAGTCGCCAAATCGGGAGCCGTCGGCCTCCACAGGGCGTTGATGGATGCTCACGCGTCCGGGAATATTCTTTACCTTGGTCGTCCTGTCAGGGCGGCCGTGACGGTTGTATTTCATTCTGTGACGGCAATGTGAGGCAAGTGCGCCGGAGGCGTCTGCCCGTATATGGCGGTATATAAGCTCATGAGATATGTCTTTCCCCCGGCTTTTCATATCAGCCGAAATCTGTTCCGGCGACCAGTCCTCCTCCTTCAACAGGCTCAGTGCTTCCCAGACAATTGTCGGGTCCTTGGCTCTGTTGGCCGTGGTGCGCCGCCGTCGCTCAACGGCCTTTGCATGTGCCTTGTCCCACAGATAGTTACCCTTGTCGGTGGAATTGCGTTTTATTTCGCGGCTGAGCGTCGATTCACTGCACCCTACCAGAAGTGCGATTTCTTTTCTTGATGTTTTCTTTTGGAGTAAGACAAAAATTTGCGACCTTTGCTCCGAGGTTAATTGATGATAGTTCATGACAAAACAAAGTTAGTTAATCTCAGGGAGACTTCGGTCTCCTTTTTTTTGTTTTGTCAGTTAAAAGTTACCTTTTGCGCGACTTAAAGATTGATTGGGGAGGGGCTGGGGGCTTGTGAAGCCCCATCCCCAATCAACCTTTAAGTCTCGAGCGTCAAAAAATATGGGGCTATTCAGTACGAAACTTTTGCACTTCGTTCTTGAATTTGCAGATTTATTGACGGGTTCACCCTTCATTCAACTCCGGAGTCTTTTCGGAAGATCGATTTAGATTTATGTCCGCTGAATAGTTACTTATTTACGAGGCGATTTTGAGCTTTTTGAGTGAGCGATGGGGATCCATCGTGACCGTGGAAAGAGAAAAATCGACCGTAAAGAATCCGAAGGGTTAACAATGAGGGTAACATCATATATGAAATTAACATTTTGCAATAAGTTTAAACGACTTCTATATCTAATAATCACAGTACTGTGCTTCACCCCCCTTACAATGTTCAGTGTTTCAATTACTCCAAAGTCGTAATCACCATAATTATTCTACATTATATTTTGTGACCTATGGGTCAAAATGGAGGCTGAAAAGGCTCAAAAATCGTAAAACGCCACGCTATGGGTCAAAATGGAGGCTGATAGCGTGGCTATTTGTTTGGCAATGATTAACTTTGAGTATTTG
>WFMC01000062.1 GCA_009177205.1 Bacteroidales bacterium | reverse complement strand
TAAGAGTAGCATCGCGGGTGTATTCCTGTTCCATAAGGCAATTTTCCTTATAGTATTTGTTGATACGACCGTTCACGATGTTGTCAATCATCTGCTGAGGAAGATTAGCTGCTTTCTGCTCGGAGGTAGTTTTGATGATTTCGCGAGCTTTCTCGGCATCAGCTTCTGTAAACCACCCTTTAGAAAGGTTAGAAGCAATGTGGTCTTCGCTGTCAAAATGATTCGGGTTCAAACCTGCTTTCTTAAGAGCGGCTTCCACAGCTTTTTGCACTTGCTCTGCTTTTGTCTTTTCGATAGCCACAGCCTTCTCTTCTTCAATAATTGAAGCGGGAACTGATTCTCTGTCTACTGCAACAGGATTCATAGCTGCAACCTGCATAGCTACCTCTTTACCAACTTCTGCAGATACACCTTCCTGGTTGAAGCCAACGATTGTAGAGAGTTTATTCCCAAGGTGGTCGTAAGCAGCAACGCTGGGAGCCTCAACATATTCGTAAGCGCCGAGTTCCATCTTTTCGCCGGTCTTGCCGATTTCGTCAGTGATGTTCTCAGCAACAGTGCGACCGTTAAGGTCAAGATTCTTAACTTCGTCAAGAGTATGCACACCTGCTTCTACAGCCTTGTCAAGGATAGCCTTGGTCAAAGCGCGGAAAGAATCATTCTTTGCCACGAAGTCTGTTTCGCATTTCAATGCTACGATAGCTGCGAATCCGGGTTTGCAAGCTGCGAGTACGCAACCTTCAGCTGCTTGACGGTCTTCACGTTTTGCAGCCACTGCCTGACCTTTTTTACGAATTATTTCAATTGCAGCTTCGATGTTGCCATCAGTTTCCGCAAGTGCGTTTTTGCAGTCCATCATTCCGGCGCCGGTCATGTGGCGCAACTTTTTGATGTCTTCAATAGATACTGCCATAATATGTGTCTACGTAAAAATTTTATAATTAATAATATTATTCAGCTGCAGGAGCTTCTTCAGTAGTTGCTTCGGCTGCGGGAGCCTCTTCAGTAGCAGGCTTCTCTTCCGCAGGTGCTTCTGCACGACGAACACGGCGACGCTTTCCGGGTACGGGAGCTTCAGCAGCTTCATCTTTATCCTCGGGAGCATCAGTCTTTTCAACTTTGCGTTCTTCAAGACCTTCAGCCATTGCAGCTGTCACTGCACCTAAAATGAGTTCTATGCTCTTTGAAGCATCGTCATTAGCAGGGATAACGAAATCAACGTTTTCAGGATTTGAATTAGTATCAACAATTGCAAATACCGGAATGCCGAGACGATTAGCTTCAGCAACAGCGATGTGTTCTTTCATAACGTCTACTACGAAAAGTGCAGCAGGGAGTTTTGAAAGATCAGCGATTGATCCGAGGTTTTTCTCCAATTTTGCACGTTGACGTGTGATTTGGAGTTTCTCACGCTTTGAAAGATTGTCAAATGTGCCATCTTTAGCCATTTTGTCAATCTGAGTCATTTTCTTGACTGCCTTGCGGATAGTCGGGAAGTTAGTAAGCATGCCGCCGGGCCAACGTTCAATAACATAGGGCATATTGATTGAACCTGCCTTTTCTGCTACAGCTTCCTTAGCTTGCTTTTTAGTAGCAACGAAAAGAACTTTACGTCCATTCTTAGCTATTTGCTTAAGAGCATTAGCTGCATCTTCAATTTTAGCAGCGGTCTTATAAAGGTCAATGATATGAATGCCATTACGCTCCATGAAAATGTAAGGAGCCATAGCGGGATTCCATTTACGTTTGAGATGACCGAAATGACATCCGGCATCAAGAAGTTGTTCAAAAGTTGGTGTTGCCATTTTTTATTATTGTTTACTTTCTTGTTTTTAACCAATCCATCGGTAGGGAGAAATAAATGATTCCATCCGATGAATTTAGATACTAAACTGATATTAACGTTTGGAGAATTGGAAGCGTTTACGAGCTTTCGGCTGACCGGGTTTCTTACGTTCAACGCTACGTGCGTCGCGAGTCATGAAGCCTTCAGCGCGCAAAGCGGGTTTGTCTTCCGGATTGATTTTAACAAGGGCGCGAGCGATTGCAAGACGCAAAGCCTCAGCCTGTCCTTTATAACCACCCCCGTCAAGATGCACGAGGATATCATACTTACCATCTACATCGAGAGTGTTAAGGGGTTGCTTAACGATATACTGAAGAATGGAAGACGGGAAATATGCGTCAAGTGAACGCTTGTTAATCACGATCTGGCCATTGCCTTCAGTGAGATAAACACGAGCTACGGCTGCTTTACGACGGCCAATTGCATTAATTTTTTCCATCTTCTATTTATTTCACTTTATTAATGTCAATAACTTCTATATTCTCATTGCCAAAAGGATGCTCGGCACCATTATAAACATAAAGATTGCGCAATTGAGCTGCTCCGAGTTTAGTTTTAGGAAGCATGCCTTTCACAACCTTGATGAATAAGGGATGGCGACCTGCATGAACTGTTTTCTTAAAGGATTTCTCCATCAAGTCAGCAGGGGTGAAAGCGCGTTGACCACCGGGATAGCCTGTATAACGGAGATATTCACGCTTATTCATCTTGTCATTTGACATTACCACCTTATCAGCATTGATAACGATTACATTATCGCCACAATCCAAGTTAGGCGTAAAATCCGCTTTATTCTTACCGCGAAGAATTTTAGCAATTTTTGAGCAAAGGCGACCAAGCACTTGATCGGTTGCATCTACTACTATCCATTTCTTCTCAATTGTAGAAGGAGTAGCAGAAAGAGTCTTATAACTTAAAGTATCCACTTTATGATAAATTAATAAATATTTTACAAATTGAATTTCTTTAAATAAAAGAAATTGTTGTGTGTTAAACACACAATATTTCTCACTGATTTTCAAAAAGATATGCCGGCCAAAGCATATAATTCCTAATAATCAATGAATAACTTGGATAAAATCGGCATGCAAAATTAGCAATTTCGCTGATATTAAGCAAATTTTTATTAAAAAAATTTTCCTCCGGCTTAATCGACCGGTAAGATGAAATGGGGTAATAAATAAAACCGTTAATAAAAAAAGGACCCCGAATTGGAGTCCTTTTAGTTAAGGGGGCGATTACCTACTCTCCCGCACAGGGCTGACTTTCGCATGAAAATATTATCTGAAGAATTTCAGATGTGCTTCAGATTTTGAATTGAGACGATGGAGTTTAGCGGGCTAAACGACTGAGATGTAAGGCAAAATATGGAGTGCAGATTAAATTCTTGCTTAATATTTTCCTCGAAATTCCGCCCGGGCAGTACCATCGGCGTGATAAGGTTTAACTTCTCTGTTCGGCTAAATATGAAAGATGTGAAGAGGTGGAGCNGTGNGCACCACCACATTCCCGTCAGGAACCGGCATGTACCAAAAAAAAGGACTCCNAATTGGAGTCCTTTTAGGTTAAGGGGGCGATTACCTACTCTCCCGCGTTAGCAGTACCATCNNCGTGATAAGGTTTNACNTCTCTNTTCGGAATGGGAAGAGGTGGAGCCCTTATGCTATC